>JBDTMO010000014.1:0-19646 GCA_039934235.1 bacterium
ACTTGTATTTGTACATGTCCTCAGCCACGACCGACGCGACGGCGGGCGGACCGGAACGGGCGGTCGCCTCACCGATCGCGCCGTCTGGCCGAAAGGTCGTTGATGTCATTGGATCGGCCCCAGAGCGCGCGTGCTGCCTACTTTGTCGAGACGTGAGCGAACACCGACATCCCGGGGCGCAGCGGATGATCAGCGCCACATCCTTCCGTGACCTTGATCCGTGCGGGAACACGCTGCACGACCTTGGTGAAATTCCCGGTCGCGTTGTCCGGCGGCAACAGTGCGAACTTCGCTCCCGTCGCCGCGCTCAGGCTTTCCACGATGCCCTTCGCGTGGCAGCCGCCGTAGGCGTCGATGTCGAGCTCCACCGGCTGGCCAACCTTGAGGTCGGAGAGCTGCGTCTCCTTGAAGTTCGCCGTCACCCACACGCCCGTATCCGACACGACGGTCAGGAGCGGCTGGCCCGCCTGCACCAATTGACCGACCTCGGCTTGCTTGCGGGAAATGATGCCCGACACCGGCGACGTCACGCGCGTGTACGACAGTTGAAGCTGCGCGTTATCGCGCGATGCCTGCGCGCCGGCCAGCTTCGCCGCCGCGAGCCGCACGCCCGCTTGCGCATTGACGATACCAGCGCCGGCCGCGCTCGCAGATCGCTCAGCCGAGGAGAGCTGCGCGCGCGCCGCGTCAGACGCGGCTTGCGCCGCATCGAGCTGTTGGCGAGACACAATCTGTTTCGCGACGAGTTCCTTCATGCGCACGAGGTCCGCATCGGCCTTCGTGAGGTTGGCCCGAGCGGCAGCAATGTTCGCATCGAGCACAGCGCGCTGGCCCGTCGCACTCTGCACCATCGCCTCGGCTTGTCCTTCCACGCCTCGACCGCCGGCAGACGCGCGCGCCGCCGCGAGGTCCGCGTCGGCCTGCGCGAGTTTCACGCCGTATTCGCGCTCGTCGATGCGCACGAGCGTCGAGTCGGCGCGCACGCGGTCATTTTCCGCGACGTTCACCGCGGTGATGTAACCGCTCACCTTCGCGAGCACGGGTACGAGGTGGCCGTCCACCTGCGCGTTGTCGGTGGACTCATGCGTGCGGCCGTAAAGCCACTGCTTTACACCCCACCCCAGCCCCAACACGGCGGCGATGATGACGAGGCCCAAAACGATGCGGCCGCGATTGGACGGTGCCGGCTCTGGTGTCGCCGTCAACGAGGGACGGACGCTGCTGTCTTGCGGTTGCGATGCGGTTGCCATTGTCGGATCGAGCGTGCGTGAAGAAACGGGGACGAGCGAAGAATGAGGTGCGGTCAATCGAGCGTGGCGATCGAGCCTTGCGCCCGCGCAAGCGCCACGCGTGCGGTCTGATACGAAGTGAGTGCGTCCACGAGCTGCGTGCGCGCGGTGTTCAACGTGATCGATGCAGTGATGACGTCGGCATTGCCCGACACACCAGCCTGAAACCGTTCGCGCGCTTGCGCGACTTCCTGTTCGGCAAGCGTCAGGCGCTCACGTGCTGCCTCCACGCCCTCGGCAGACGAACGGAGGTTCAGCGTGGCGGAGCGAACGTCGGCGTCCACTTGAGCGCGGAGGTCCTTGGCGCGAATCTCGAGATCACGTGCGGCAGACACCTGCTCCGTCACGCGCCCTTCGCGACGGAATCCGTCGAAGATGGGCAGCGAAAGTTGAATGCCCCAATCGTACGTCGGCAAATAGCTGCGGCCATTCCGCTGGCTCAGTCCCTCGTCAGCGAACACGCCAATCGTCGGGAGACGCTCGTCGCGAATCGCCGCGGCCTGCTGGCGCGCGGCCTTTGCCTGGAGGTCGAGCGCTTGAATATCCTTCCTGTTGTGTGATGCAGCGTCCAGTGCGACGGCCTCGCTCGTGGGCGCAACTGCCGGCAGCGACGCAAGCGCATCCGTCAGCTCGATGCGCACGAGCGGAAGTCCGAGCGCGCGCGCGAGGTCGATACGCGTCCGGTCGCGCTCGTTGCGCGTCGTGATCAGCTGGGTGCGTGCGCCTGAGAGTTGCGAGCGGGCCCGTGTTACGTCGAGCGCGATACCGGTGCCCGCCTGGAGTTGATCCTGCGCAATGCCCAGGAGTTCGGCAGCGAGTGTTGAGTCAGCAAGACGCGCGGTGTACACAGCGTCGGCGCGCAACACCCTGAGGTACGCGTTGGCCGCATTGCCCGCGACGATGTCTGCAATACCGGCGACGTCGGCGTTGGCCGCCGCAACGCCAGTGCGGGCGGTCTCAACGCGCGTGCGCGCCGCGGGGTCGAACAACGTCTGCGACACACGAGCGCGTGCGTCGAGCGCATTCACTGGCCCAAGGATCGTCCCGTTGGGATCGAAGAGTGGCGTTTGCCCGGGCGCGGTTGGGAAGTCGATTGGAAACGTGGCGCTGTTGATCGTCGAGCCACGCTCCGCGAGAGCCGCCGAAACGCTCGGTAGCAGGTCGGACCGCTTCTGCGTCACGCGCGCCTTTGCGGCGTCGACACGCACTAACGCGCCCTCGACGGCCGCATTTTGCCGCGTGGCGAGGCGCACGGCTTCGCCGAGCGTAAGGCGCACCGTGCTATCGGCGGGAACTTGCTGTGCCGATGCGGACCGCGCGACGAACGCCATGAGCGCAACGAGAATCGTGAGCAGGAGACCGAGGGAGACGGACCGGCGAAGTGGATAGCAGTTCATGTCAGGCAAGCTGGGAAGCGACGGAAGAATCCGGGCGCATGGCGTTGAAAAAGAATTCGCGAATCTGTTCGAGCATCACCTCGCCAGACACCTGCTGCATCGATTTGAAGCAGTGGCGCTGGTGATACCACAAGCCGTGTGTCACGAACATCGCACTGAGCATGCGCGCGGCGACGAGCGGATCCATGCGCCGGAACACACCGGCATCCATGCACAGCTCGATCATGCCACGCACGAGGCGCTGGGCTCGGCCGATGACTTCGGTGTTGTAGAAGGCGGCGAGGTCTGGAAAGTTCGTGAGCTCGGAGCTGATGAGCCGGTGCATAGCCGGGAAGACCGGCGAACGAAGCCAGGCCCAGTATCCGTCCATCCATGAAAGGAGCGCCTGCATTGGATCACGTTCCGCTTCGAACATCGCTTCGGCGCGGGCGATGAACGCGACGACTGAGGTCCGCACGACTTCCCGGAACAGTTCTTCCTTGTTGGGGAAGTACAGGTAAATGGTGCCCTTGGAGAGTCCGGCGAGCTTGGCGATGTCGTCGAGCCGGGCTGCCGCGAGGCCCCGTTCCGCGAACACCGACAAGGCGGCGTCGAGGATCTGTTTGGGGCGTTCCTCCGGGAGGCGGCGCCAGCGCGGTTCTGCAACGGTTTCGGACATGACTGGTATTTTAGTGACTAACCAGTCAGTAATCAACTGTAGACGCCAATTTATTGGGCCGGCAGCCAAGACGTACCTCGGGCTGCCGAGGGAGAAGTCATGGAACGCCTCTTTTCGGGTACCATTGGCGCGTCCGGGCGACGGCGGCCCTAGGCGTCGCTGGTCGGCGGCGACGAGAAGTTGGTTCCTGCCGACGGCCTTGCTCCCCAGATGAGCAGCCAGAGGATCATTGGGAGTTCGCCGAACTGCAGGGGCGCCGCTATCCGCGAAACAGCGGGCGCGTACTGCGGCACTACCAGCGTCGCGAACGCGTTGCACAGATACCCTGCTCCGGCGAGAAGCAGCAGTACACCGAGTACCTGCGGTATGAAGCGGCACCGGATGGCTAGAAGTCCAAAGGGGAACAGCCACAGGCCCCAGAAGACTGATGCTACCGTGATGCCATACTCATGCAAACGAATGAAGAGGTAGGCAAGTGCGTCCAGCTGAACCTTCTCGAATGCAGAAACGAATTGAGCGTCGCTGACGAGCATCAATGCGGCAATATCGTTGAGGACATTGACGAACATGATGGGAACCGAGAGCAGCGCTCCAAGCACTACTACCTGCTTGGCAAGTGTCTCGTTGACTGGCTTGAATAGCCGATAGAGCGCGAGAACGAGAAAGACAGCAAGAACTTGATGGGTCAACTCGCTTGCGATGCCGAGCCGGAGCAACGACTCGGAGGCCCTGATCTTGTCGGCAGTCGCGGGGGCATTTCCTGGCACAATCAGCGCGGCTGGTACCAGGAGCAACCCGAATGGCGCGCTGAGCGCGAGCAGGAGATAGAGCAGCCCTGCGACACGTGCTTGTCGCTTCGTCGATCCCAAGAATTGCCTCCGTTCGAACAACCGCCTTGTTCACCGCGTCCGACGCTGACGCCTGGGAATCGTTACTACGTCGTGGCGACGCAGTCGCTCCAAGCCGCGATCGAGCCTGCAAGATTTGCGGATCGAATGATACCGTGACATTCTCCGCCGGTGACCTGCCCCATGACGCCAACGGCACGATACCAGGAACGCGACAGCCCAACCACATGAATCACATGCTCGGAGTACAGATCCGCAGTGCCGTCCTGGCGGCCCTCGTTCTCGCAACGGCTCCTTCGCTCGTGGTGTCGCAAGTGCCAACGACGCGCGATTCCGTTATCCCGATTCTGCCACCGAAGTTATCCCTTCCAGCGGAAATCGCGAGCGCAGGAATCACGAAGTTCTCCTTCATCGCGTACGGAGATACTCGCGGCCGGCACGACGGCTTTGAGTTGCAGGCCGAGCATACGCTTGTCGTCGAATCGATGCTGGCGACGATCAGCAGAGCGGCTACCACCAACGATCCGATCAAGTTCGTGCTTCAGAGCGGCGATGCCGTCGTGAACGGAGCGATCGCCAAGCAGTTTACCGTAAGCTACGTGCCGCTGATCAATCGGCTCACGCAGGTTGCGGGCGTGCCCTATTTCCTGTCCGTCGGAAATCACGACGTCGGCAACGCGATCGATCTTGCCGATGCGCGTCGAGTGGACGGACTGCGCAACTACTTCGCCGCGAACGCATCGCTCATTCCAGCTGAAGGTTCGCCGCGACGGCTCAACGGTTATCCGACGTACGCGTTCGGCTACGGCAACACATTTTTCGTCGCGTTCGACTCGGACATTCCTGACGACTCAGCACAATTCACGTGGGTGAAGTCACAGCTCGAGCATCTCGATCGCAGGCGCTTTCCGAACATCGCGATGTTCTTTCATCACCCGCCGTTCTCGTCCGGACCGCACGGCGGCGCGAGGGTCGAGCGGCAGGCGGCATCGATTCGCGCGAAGTGGATGCCGCTCATCCGCGCTCACCATGTGCGGCTGTTGCTCACTGGCCACGAGCATCTATTCGAGCATTGGATCGAGCGCTACACCGACGCGAGCGGCACGCATCGCATCGATGAGATCGTGAGTGGAGGTGGCGGAGCGCCGTTGTATGGATATACCGGCGAGCCCGACCTGCAGGCCTATATCGCAGCAGGCGCCGGGCAGAAGATCGCCGTGGAGCATCGCGTGCGTCCTGCGTTCGAGCCTGGCGCCAACCCGTTCCACTACGTGGTTGTGCATGTGGATGGCACGAACATCAGCGTCGACGTTGTTGGAGTCGATTGGGGCCGCGGCTTTCAGCCCTATCGGTCGAGCGCGGCGTCGCTCAACGATCTCACGCCGTAGAGCGGTGCGTTCAACCAGTGACGCAATGCGACACTGTCGGATGTTGGGCTGGCCGGGAAGCGGCCGCAGAAATCAGACGTCCAGGGGTCAGGCACAGCAATACGGTTCAGTTAAGGGGCTGTCATCCCGCAGGGAGCGAAGCTAGTGTCGGGATCTACTCTCGCTGCTCTGTGGCACTCCTCAGGCGCGTGGACAGAAGATCCCGACATTCGCTCGCTCCGCTCGCGCTTGCGGGATGACATTCCCTCGCACCCAAACTGAGCAGCATCTAAGGGGCCGTCATCCCGCAGGAGCGAAGCGAGTGGGTCGGGATCTATTATCCCTGCTCTGGCGTTCGTCGAGCGCGCGGACAGAGGATCCCGACACTGGCTCGCAGCACTCGCCATTGCGGGATGACATCCTTCGCGGCCCCAACTGAACGGCATTGCAGTTAAGCAGCCGTCAGAGGCGTGGCGCTCTGGTCATAAGACCAAGTACGCCACGCCTCTGAACGTTGTTCAAACTGTAGCTGGCCCATGAACGACTGTTGGCTTATTTGACGGCGATACAACTCATCGCACGGCATTCACCCAGCCTGGCGTTCCTACTGTAGTCGCGTAACCGCCAACCGCAGATCGGTTGCTGGCAGCCCACCACCGCTCGCCTCGAGACGCAAGAGCTGAGGCGCCGTCTGCGTTCCCGAGAACTCGAAGTACCGCTGCCCACCACCGCGCAGTGTGGCCGTAGCCAGCGGACTCAGCGAACCAAACGCCAACGGAGTTGGAACGAGCGGGAACGCCAACTGGAAGGGTGGGCTGCCAAAGTCCGCGTTCAGGCCCGCGTAGATACTGCGCAGGTTCCACGTGGGGAACTGAATGTCAGCGCTTGGCGACGCGAGACCTGGATAGTCCGCCGCGTACAGCGCCAAGCCCCATCCACCCAGGAGTTGGTCGATCGATACACCAGCCTGTGCCGTCAGCGTCGCAGCGCCCTGCGTCGTCGCCTGAGTGATCGCGGTGAGGAACGCCGCGTCCGACGCACCATATCGATCTAGCGAGTAGCGAACGAGCGACCAGGATATTCCATAGAAGTTTGACGCTCCATCCGATGGGCTTGGCCCGAACGGTGACATGAGCGCCGTGTTGGTGCCGGAAAGAAAGTTGTTCAGGGCGTTGATGTGATTGTACATGATGGACGCCGGACGCTTGCCATTCCCGCATTCAGGGAAGCTGTCAGGCGTGCGCACGTCGCAATAGACATTGATCGGATTGGCGAAACTGCCATACGGCACGTGCGATTTCCACGCGACGTTATCCACCGCGAGGCGCATCCATAACTCTTCGGAATGCCTCGCCGTGCCTTCCTCCAACCAACTCGCCTCGAAAGCGCCCGCGCCATTGGCTACGCGCGCTGAGTATGCGGCGAGATGCTTGGTCTCATGGATGAATGTGCCGCGTATACTCCGCATCCAGCCGAGCGGTGTGCCGTTGCCATAGCCAGCTCCGGTGCTCGTCGGCTCATACGCGTAAAACGTTTCGCCGAAATTGCTGGCGCCGTTCGTCGAACCCACCGAACCAGTGTACGGACCTCCAACGGCTGGGCTGCTGACGTCGTCGTTCGGGTACTGGTCGCAGCTCACGACAAACCCCGCGCGCGGCGCGAACGTGCTGTTGATGAGCGGCGTGAACAGCGCGATGATGATGCCGTTGTTGTCCAGCACCGCGTCACGACGCAACACATCGCCAAAGTTGTTCTTGATGATCGGCTCCATGTCCGCATTGAACTGGTCGCCGATCGCCGTGTAGTTCGTGTGCATGGTGGCGTTCGATGCATCCTTCAACCCACTGGCCGTCGCATCGTCTTCGTAAATGGCCACTTTGCCACTGTTGTACACCAGCGTGGCATTCACGACGTAGTAGCTGTTGCAGATGTTGTTCGGCCCCGTCGCGTTGAGGTTCGACACGCGGAATGTGCGAGTTGCCGGCGGTGCCAGGAGCTGACGCTGCACTCCGCCTGAGGGCACTCGCGTGCCCAGCGGCGCAAACCGCGCGCGAAGTCGTTGATACGCAGCGGCGTTCGCATCGAGAAGCGCCGTGTGCTCGTCATCGCGCAACTTCGCCTGCGCGTTGCGGAGGATGTCCAGCCCAACCACAGGCGTCGCTTGCGGCGCTGATGGCGCAACGCGAGCTGCGGACACCGCCGGCGTGCCGCTCGCATTGTCGGCCGAGAACTGGAAGGGTGCGTTGGCCGCTGGCGAGCTGTTGACGCTAAAGACCGACACGAGATAGCGCGCTGTACCGCTGGCAGACGGAAGCTCGTTGCAGAATGACGCAAGCGACGACGTGACGACGACTGCCTGTCCGACGGCGACGGAGCGCTGCGTGACAGCCAATGGACGCGCAAAGGTCGCGCCCTTGATGCCACCATTCGTAACCTGCACCGGCACAGTGGCACTGCCCACACACGGAACCGTCACCGTCAGGCTGGTCGTACTTCCGCCGGTGACAGTCGCTGGCGAGCCGCCAATCGTCACCGTGTTGGACGCAGGCGTTGCGTTGAAGTTCGTGCCGGTCAATGTTGCCGGCGCGCCTGGAACCAGTGTGGCGACATCGATGCTCGTAATCTGCGGAGCGACGGTCGCGACAGACCCGCTCGCGGTCTTCGTGCTGACGTATACGTCAAACGTGAACGTGTTCACCGTGGCAGGAACGGCGAACTGCCAATTCGCCGCGCTGGACACTTCACCCGACGACAGGATCCCGTCGCCGCCGAGCTGGGGTTGATCCGTGCCGCCAATCTTGCCACCGTACTGGAAGTAACTCTGGTTGGTCGACAGGAACGTTCCGACGCCCGTGGCGTTTGACACCGTGATGGCGCCCGTGCCGGACGTAACGGTAAATCCACTATTGATGAACGCCTGCAGGCCGGCGTCGTCTCTCGCGGCGCCGTCCGCCGTTCCCATCGCGAGGTTGCTCGCGTTCTGGATCGTCGCATTGAAGGAGAACACGCCCCCGGCGTACGAAACACCGCTCGACGCGAGATTGATGTACTGCCCCTGCCCGCCGAAGATGTGGGTTGAGCCCACCATCGCTGTCGTTGTCGCGGACGACGGAGTCAACGAGGCGGCGGTGTTCGCGAATTCGCTGGCCTCCATCGGCGCGCATCGCACGGTCATCGCGTGCGTGTTCGCCTCACATTGCACTCGGCTCGATGTCGGCGCGATGCCAACCGGTGCAATGGGTTTCGCGGCCGTCGGCTGGTCAGAGCATGCGGCGAATGCAACGAGGACTCCACACGCGAGCAACGGGCAGATCTTTCGGAGAGAATGTATTAACATCGGTCTCGGAATAAGGAGGGCGACGGCGTACTGCACTCCCCACAACGCCGCGAGGAAGCTCGAAAGCCGTCGCCTATATACTAACTTGACGAATGCCGGACACTGAGCGACACAACTTGGGTATCGAGAAGGTCAGGGTCGACAAATGGCTTTGGGCGGCGCGCTTTTTCAAGACGCGTTCACTTGCCGTCGACGCGATTGCCGGCGGCAAGGTACTCGTCGGCGGTGACCGCATAAAGCCGGCGAAAATGGTCCAGACCGGTGACGAAGTAAGCGTGCGGCTCGGACCGTACGAACACGTTGTCGTCGTACGCGGCGTGAGTGAGCGGCGCGGGCCGGCCACCGTCGCTGCGACGCTCTACGAAGAGACCGCACAGAGTCTCGCCGCGCGCCAGAAGCTCGCCGAGCAGCTTCGCATGGCGCCTGCGGCGTTCGTCTTCGAGGAGAAAGGGCGCCCCACCAAGAAGGATCGTCGCGACATCGAACGCCTTCGCGACGCGCGACGCACGTAGCGATCGGGCAGCTCAGCTCCCAGCGAAGCTCAGAGCCAGCGTCTCGAGCGCATCTGGATCAACGACGTGACCGCCTGGAAAGCGCTGCAGTGTAAACGCGACGCCAGCTTCTGAAAGCCGCTCTGCCTCTGCCGCCGCGACTTTCGGCGTCACCAGCTCGTCTGACTCGCCGGCGAGGAGGGTGATCGAAGCGCCGTGTAGACGAGCCGCCCACGCACCGAGATCGAGCTCCGGTGGAATTGAACCGGCCCACAGCGCGACCTGGTCGGCACGGAACTCACTGGCGCCGAGCCACCGGCATACCGTCGCGACACCCTGCGAGAAGCCAAGCACCACGATGCGCGGCGACGCGCCAGTGAGATGATGCTTCAGCTCACCCGCCAGCAGATCGAGATAGGCGACATAGTCGACGATCTCCGAGTCGCGGCTTTCGCGCGTCATCCACGACGCGCCCACGCGCGGGTCGCGCTGATTCCGGCGCTCGGGAATCGGGTCGAGATAAAAACGAGACAGACCTTCCGGCGCGACGATCAGCCGGGTTCCGTCGTCCAGCGCCGCGAACTGCTGAAGAAATCGATCCGCGAGTTGGCCATACCCGTGACAGACGATCCACAGCTCACGCGGAAAACCATGTGTCGGCCCGATGGTGTGGTACCGCGCCGTGCGCGGGACGACGATGGCGTGTTCCGTCAAATCGCCGCTCAACGCGCAGCGACCGGAATCACGAGCTTTTCGGCCGTATCCGTATCCGAGAAGCGAACGACCTTCGTGTATGTGAGCCCCGCCGCTTTCGCCGCCGCAAAGATCACGGTATCCGCGACGGACGCATCACCGCGAGGATGCACGGCCCAGATGGCCCCATCGCGCGCGATGCGCTTCACGATGTCCGGCAACTTGGAGAGTTGCGCGGGCTTCGTCACGCGCCACAACACCAGCGGCGTACCAACGGGCACCTTGCCCGCCGTAACCGCCGCGCCATGAGCCTCGAGGTCGCGTAGCACCGCCTCATCCTCGACGCCAAGCACGGCGACCTGCATGCCCGCCTTTACGCCAAGTTTGTCCACGAGTGACTTCGGCGAGCGAATGCGCTCAGCCCACTTCACGGCCGCCGCATCGCCAAGTCCGAGCACGGCGGTGCCTTCTGCATGCGTAACGTGGAGCGCTCCATCGCGCACTTCCACGTTGCTGACGGTCGCCAGCGGAATGCGCAGGCGAGTCTCACCGCGAAAAATGAGCTCGGACGTTTCCAGATGGGCCGTGCCGGCAAACGTCTGCCGGCCCAGCCGCAACGTGGTTTTCGCTTCCGAGCCCACCCTGCCTCTTAGCGCTTTGCCGGTGGGACAGCGCTACTCGAGTTCACCGGTGTTGTGTGTGCCGCCGCCAGCAATGCGGGCTGCGTGTGCGCCGTGCTGAGGAGTGCAATCGCGCGCGTCAACTGATGGTCGTCATCGAGCGAACGCGCCTTGGCACCGGCATCACCCAGCACCATCCGCGCAACGCGCCGATCCAGCTCGCGGTCGAGCAGCTTGTTGGCAACCGGCTCGAACTTTGGATCGATGATCACGCCGGCCGAGGTGAGACGGCGCCGCAACTCGGCGCGCCACTCGGGCGTCACGGTGAAATTCTTCGGTGACGACTTGAGGTCGAACGCGTACGCATTGAGCGTCGTGATATAGGGCTGCGCCTTTGGTGCGATGGCGCGATAGAACTCCTGCTCAGGCGTGGACAACGTGTCGTCCGGCACGATGACATCCGGCGTGATGCCGCCACCACCGTATACAGTGCGTCCCGCGTCGGACTTGAAGGCAGGCTTCGCCTTCTTCTCCGCTTCCGTCTCGAGTGAATCCGGCTTCGTCTCGACCAGGCGTCCGTCTGCAAGCAGCTTCCGCTCGCGATGAATGCTGCGGCCGTTGGGCGTATACCACTTGCCCGTCGTGATCTTGAGCGCGTACCCACCGTCGAGCGGGAACAACGACTGCACGAGGCCCTTGCCGAAGCTCGTGGTGCCGAGCACCAGCGCGCGATCGTGATCCTGCAACGCGCCGGCGACGATCTCGCTGGCGGACGCCGTGTTTCCGTCCGTGAGGATGATGAGCGGCGGCTGCGAGGCGAGATGCTGGTTCGATGCGCGTGCGATTTCGTCCGGCGTGTTGCGGCCACGCACGTTCACGATTGGCTGGCCGTCCTTGAGGAACAACGAGCTGACTGCCAGCGACTGTTCGACAATGCCACCGCCGTTGTCCCGAAGATCCAGCACAAGAGACTTGGCCCCTTCGCTCACGAGCTTCGTGGCTGCGGCCTGGACTTCTTCCGACGTGTTTTCGTTGAACGTCTGCAACGGGATGTAG
Organism: bacterium; assembly: GCA_039934235.1. GTDB lineage: Bacteria > Gemmatimonadota > Gemmatimonadetes > Gemmatimonadales > Gemmatimonadaceae > AG11. Next base: position 11,757 of record JBDTMO010000014.1, read on the forward strand.
CCGACGTGATCGCCCAGCATCGTCGAGTACGGCACCGCCGGCACGTGAACGATTCTCCGCTTGAACGACAGCTTGATCGGCTCGGTGACTCCCGGCCTCGCGTACGTGACGTTCACGGTGCTCCCCGGAACGCCGCGCAACGCATTCGACACGCTATCGATCTTGGTCGTGCCAGTGACGTTGAGTGAATCCACTCGCACGATCTGGTCGCCCTCGAGCACTCCGCCTTCTTCAGCCGGTGTGTTCGGGAAAACCTGCCGCACGATCACTCGAATGGGCCCCGTGTTCTTCTGCTCTTCGAGCAACATGCCGACGCCGCCGTAGCGGCCACCGACGTTGCGATTGAAGTCCTCGTTGGCCTTTGGCGCGAGGAGCTCGCTATAGGGGTCGTTGAGTTCGCGGACGAGACCGGTGGCGGCCTTCTCCATGATCGCCGAACCCTGCAGCGAATCGACATACCGGTTCGCGACGATCGAAAGCACCTGGTCGAACAGACGAGGCGCCGAGCGGGAAGGACCACCCTGGAGGAGAAAGCCTCCGGCGGCCATGGGGAGCAGCAGCAGCGAAGCGACGGCCGCGGTACGGGGGCGAAGCATCGAACGACCTCAGGAAGAGGGCACCGGAGGCACGGACGCGCGACCGGTCTTCATCGAAATGTAGCAAATCGGGGCGTCGCTGTCTCGCGACGCCCCTGACGAACTTCTACGGGCGGTCAACGGGACGAAGTTTCCACAGACCATAGATCATGTCAGAAGCATAGACCGCGCCGCCCAGGTATTGGACGCCCCAGACGTACACAGGGTTGCCTTGATCCATCAAACCGACCCCCAGCTCGCGACCCATCTTCCACAGATCGCACAGCGGAGCGGTGCCATTTCTCGGGGTGGTTTTCTGCGCGTCCGTGCACGTGCCGAGATCGCCACGAACGTCCAGTGCACGGACGCCACCGTTGTAGTACGCGGCGTACAGGACGCCATTCGGTTCGTCCACGGAAAAATTGTGCGTTCCCGCGCCGCCCACGGTGTAAAACGCGACTTCCCGCGGTGCGCTCATGGTGCTGACGTCAACCACGTGGACATCGCCGATTGATGTACTGCCAATGGATCCCGGGCCTTCTTCGCCGATGAACGCGTAGCGCGTGATTCCCGTGACGGGATCCTTGAGCCACCACACGTTGTGCACCTCCCCGTTCACCGTCTTCACTCGGCCAATCTCGACCGGCGCGGACACGGTGCCGCCCTTTCCTCCGCCCCCGATGTCCCAGATGGCGACGCCGTCATTCCACAGCCCGAGATAGAGCAGTCCGTCGCGCATGAAAGTGTCGTGCACATACGGATTCCCGATCACCTGCGAATACACGATCTGCGGGTTGGCGGGATCACTCAGGTCGACGATGACGAGTTGCCCCGGGGCTCCGACCGGATCGATGCACAGAAAACCATAGAGTTTCCCGTTTACGCGCCCGATCTCCGCCGTGTGCACTCCCCGCGGAAGCACGCCAGCCGCGAATTGGCGCAGGAGCACCGGCTTCCGCGGATTTGCGAGGCTGTACGTAAGCAGCGATCCCGAAGACTCGGTGGCGACGACGAGCAATGTGCCATCATCGCTGATGGCGACGTCACCAAGGGTGCGCGCGCCAGTGACAATGACGGAGTCCTGCAGCGCGGGAACGCTGCCAGACACATCCCAGATATAGAATGCGCTCGAGGTCCCGCTGTTGCCCCACGTGGTCGTGTACGCCGTAGTTCCCCGCACGGCCAGCTCGGCAGAAAACCGCACTGGCTTGAAGTCACCGCGACCCAGCACACTCATGCTCGCCGGTGACGAGGAGGTCGGAGGTGGCACCACCGGCGTTGTCGCGTCGGCGCCTGCGCACGCAATGGTGATCGCGACGAATGCGCTCAATGCTGTCGTGCGGAGAAGCTTCTGCATTACGTGGGTTTGAGATGGTAGTGAAAGGACACCGTCTGCAGCGCGCACCCTTAGTGCACGTGCGTCTGCGGCGATGTTCCCGTCAGTGTTCCAATAGCTGGTCCGGCGACGCTCGCGACGCCGTAGCGTCCCATGCGGGGATGCGCGTCGCCAGCACGGAGCCGAGCGCCCACGGTGAGCATCCAGAAGCGTGACGTGCCGTAGAGCCGTTCTGGCGTAAAGAGTGAGCGGGAGTCGCGTGTGGTAGCATTGAGACGCGCGATCTCCACAAAGGGATACCCGGAGAACACCCCGCTCGTCACGCTCGGTGCCGCCACCTGCAGGGATGCCACGCGCCACCGCGTGATGCCGTTGATGCTCAGGTCCGTGCTCGGCCGAGGCGTGCGAAAGGGGTCGGCAAGCCGATCCTCTTCGGGGCGCTCGCTCTGCTCGAGGCGCAGCGCAACACCGAAGGCACCGGCGCGTAACGCACCTTCAACCAGTGACGTTTCGTAGCCGAACGCATCGCGATTCGTCGTGTGGTCACGCTCGACCGTGCGCGCCCACTCGGCGAGGAGATACTGTGCGCCGTCATGTGAGATTGCGCGGGCAGAAACGCTTTGCTTGCGTTGATCGAGTCCAGCGCCCGATGGTTCCTCGGGCGACGCGACGCGTGCGTAGCTCGCCTGAATCTCCGTGCCCTGTACGGGCAGCACCGTTGCGCGCGTCGACCATGAATCGCCGAAGCGGCTCACCCGCGGGAGGGACGATGGGTGCGTCGGCTCGTCACCGCCAAAGGTCGCGCCTTCGACGATGGCCGGGCCAAACCGCACTGCGCCAATCGCCGCCGCACGCTCGAGGATCTGGGACAGGTGGTGATTGATTGGAAACTTGACGAAGGGTCGCATCATCGGATCATCGGTGCCGAATGGCGCGAAGCCGCGCCCGGCGCTCGCCGAGTAGGCGAGCGCGCCCATGGAGCCTCGCCCCGACACCATGAGCTCGTGGATGTAGGTGTGCGGGTGTCGGCGATCCACAAACCCTTCGCCGTACGCACCGGTGTTGAGCTCACCGTTCGGCATGGTAAGGCCCTCACCGTCGAACGCGGCATTGATCTCACCACGGTTCTGCCAGAATCCGATCCGAGCCATCAGCAGCGGCTGGGTGAGCGCGACTTGTGTGGATCTCGCACCGCCCGCGCTTGGATCAGCGCGCGTCAGCAGAGGAATGGCTTGCGCCATCACGTGCGCAGTCGCGTGCGACGCCGTGTCCATCTGCATGCCGGCCATGTCGTGTCCGGCGTGCTGTGCACGCGATGCCGTGGCGAGAGACGTCAACAGCGCGAGCGTTAGGCCGAGGCCGGGGAGCGGCCGAGTAGGAAGCATTCGCATAACTTAGTTCGTTCTACCCTGCTGACAGCGATTTGCTCACGTGCTCTCCCGCTTGCCTCGTCGTTCCGAAATCGTCGCCATGTCGCGACTCGCCGTGCCCGTCGTCATGGCGCAGGTGGGGCTTATGCTCATGGGCGTTGTCGACACGCTGATGGTGGGACGCGTGTCTGCGGAGGCCCTCGCCGCCGTCGCGCTCGGAAACCTGTATTTCACCACGTTGGTCGTACCCGCGTCGGGGACGCTCATGGTGCTCGACGCCGTTGTCGCCCAAGCCGTCGGGGCGCGTGATCGCGATGGCGTCGCGCGAGGCATTCAGCGCGGCTTCCTGCTCGCGCTGGCGATCGGCGTGCTCATGAGCGTGGCGTTGCTCCCAGTGCGGCCGATGCTCGTGCTCTTTCATCAACCGCCAACGCTCATCCCGATCGCATCGTCGTACGTACTGATTTCGATCCTCGGCGTTTTCCCGTTTCTCGCATTCGTCGTGCTTCGCCAGAGTCTTCAGGCGATGGGCCAGATGCGCGTGTTGATCGCTGTGATCGTGGTGGCAAATCTTACGAACGCCTTCCTCAATTGGGTCTTGGTCTACGGCCATCTGGGCAGCCCGGCGCTTGGGGCAATTGGGTCAGCCTGGGCGACACTCGTCAGCCGATGGCTCATGGCGATCCTGCTCCTCGTGCTCGGATGGCGCGTGTTGCATCCGTCGCTCGTCCCGTGGCGGCGCGAGTCGCTGCACGCGGCGCCATTGTGGGCCATGCTGCGCCTCGGCGTGCCCATTGGCATGCAGCAGGGTCTGGAGTTCGGCGCCTTCGCGGCGATCGGCGTGTTGATGGGGGTATTGGGAGCGGTCCAGATGGCCGCGCATCAGATCGCGATCAACATCGCGAGTCTCACGTTCATGGTGCCGCTCGGCGTCGGCGCCGCCGCGGCCGTGCGCGTGGGTCACGCCGCAGGTGCGGGCGACGAGGAGGCAGCACGGGAAAGCGCGCGCGCGGCAATCGTCTGCGGCGTCGGCTTCATGGTGATCACCGCTGCGGCGTTCCTCGCCATGCCCGCCGCAATCGCGGCGGTCTACACACATGACATTCCTGTTGCCACACTCGCTGCTGCGCTGATCCCGGTGGCTGGAGTGTTCCAGGTGTTCGACGGAATTCAGGCCGTATCAGGCGGCGTATTGCGCGGACTCGGCGACACACGGGCGCCGTTCATGATCAACCTTGCCGGTTTTTGGCTCGCCGGATTTCCAGTGAGCGTTGTGCTTGGTTTTTACACGCGCCTTGGCGCGGTGGGTCTGTGGTGGGGATTCGTCGCGGGACTCGGGGTGGTCGCGGTGCTTCTGCTGCTTCGCGTGCGGAACAGGATGCGCGGGAAGATCGAGCGAACCACATTAGAGTCGGACATCACGCACTTCGCGACGGACCCATGAGTACTGGGTGGATACATATTCATCGTCCTGGGCGCAGCGAAGGACCTGCCCGTGTTGTGTGCGACGGTACGGGAGTGTTTCAACTGGTCAGCGCAAAACCATCCTCTCATCCGTACGAGCGAAGCAACTGCAACTGCCCATCGCGGATTTCGCGGACGCGGCGCGGATGAACCTCCAATTTCAGGATTTATCCGCGCATTTCCGCGCGTTTCCGTGTGATCCGCGATAGAGCAGTTGCTGTTTTCAAGTGCTCCACCTGCCACCCTCGACGCCAGACCTGCACTGGATGTTGGCACGTGCAGACCCATCGTTGCGCATTGTTGATCGGCGCCTGCTAACAGAGCGGTCAATTACACGCCACATTTCCAAGTGACTGGTTTCGCGGCACGTACATTCTCATACGCGATTCGCCCTCCCGCCCACCGAGTCTCCATGCGATCGCTTCCGCTTCGTGCCTTTACCACCGCGACACTCCTCGTCGTGGCCGCGTGCTCGACTGGCCCCGCCGTCACCACGAATGGTGGCGCAGCGGGGGCGACTGATGATTCGCGGGGACGTTTGCCGACTGGCGCGCGACTCGATCCCGCGACGCCGCTTCACGACGTGGGGCAAATGCCGCTCGCCATGGTGGAAGCGCCGGAAGGTGACCGATTGGTGCTGCTCTTGAATGGTTGGCGAGACGATGGCATTCAGGTCGTCGAGCGCTCGAGCGGCAAGGTGCTCCAGACGGTCAAGTTGCCAGCGGCATTTCTCGGCCTCGTCTTCTCCGTCGACGGCAAGACACTCTATGCCTCGGGTGGAAACACCGATGTCGTTTACGCGTTCGACTGGGCGAACGGTGCGGCGACGCTTCGTGACAGTATCGTGCTCCAGGCTCGTGCGACGCCGAGAAGCAATGGCGTGCGCTATCCGTCGGGTATCGCTGTCTCGCGCGACGGACGCCAACTGTTCGTCGCCGAGAATCTCGTCGACTCGCTCGCAGTCGTAGACCTCGGAACACGCCGCGTCACGCAGCACCTCGCAACGGGACGCTACCCGTACGGCGTTGCCGTTGCTCCAGATGGCAGCGTGCTCGTTTCGAATTGGGGCGGGCAGCACGTCAGCACGTACGCGTCCGCTGCAGGCACACTTCGCGCGACGGGCCAGATCCTCGTTGGTAGACATCCGTCCGCTCTGCTACTGAACTCGCGCGGCAATCGGCTGTTCGTCGCGCTCGCGAGTGTCGATCGCGTTGTCTCGGTCGATCTCGCGCGTCGACGCGTGATCGGAGCGCTACTCGATCCTCCACCAAGCGGACCAGGCGAAGGCAGTACGCCAAATGCGCTCGCGCTCTCCGCGGATGGCGGTCGACTGTTCGTTGCCGAGGGCGACGCGAATGCCGTCGCCGTATTCGACCTCACACCGTCGACGAGCGGTATCGCCGCGAGCACGGGCGATGACCGGCTCGTCGGTCGCGTTCCGACTGGCTGGTACCCAACGGCGGTGCTGGCGCATGGCGAGGAGCTTATCGTCGCCAGTGGAAAGGGCCGAGGCACGCGAGCCAATCCGGATGGACCCGGCCCAATCGCGGCGCGCGACAGGGCGCAACCCGCGGGACAGAACACGACGTTGTCGCAACTTTCGGGCACAGTGATGAACGCTCCGTTGGCGCGCGCCGACCGTGCAACGCTCGACCGGTATTCGGCGCGAGTCTCGCTGGCGAATGGATGGACGCTCCCGCGCACCGCGGCACGCAGCTATCCGCCCATCGAGCACGTGATCTACATCATCAAGGAGAATCGCACGTACGATCAATTCTTCGGCGATCTCAGGCAGGCCGATGGCGACACGTCGCTTGTACTGTTTCCGCGCAGCGTGACGCCGAATCAGCACGCGCTCGCCGAACGCTTTGGCTTGTTCGACCGATTCTTCGTGAACGCTGAAGTCAGCCCCGATGGGCACAATTGGTCGATGGCCGCGTACGCGACCGACTACCTCGAGAAGACGGTGCCGCTGAATTACTCTCAGCGCGGACGCAACTACGACTACGAGGGAACGCAGGCCGCGAGTCGCGGAACCATTCCGGATGACGACGTGGCATCGCCTGCGCGCGGATATCTCTGGGATCTCGTGGAGCAGAAGGGCCTCACGTTCCGCAACTATGGCGAGTTCGTCGTGCCGTCGAATATCGATCCTGACGATGTGCTTCCCGAGGGATATCGCGGCAACAAGCCGTTTCTGGCCGCGCACACCAACCCGCTCTATCCCGGCTACGATCTCTCCATTCCCGATCAACGGCGCGCCGACGTATGGCTTGCCGAATTCGCGGAATTCGTGCGGCGCGGCGTCATGCCGGCGATGGAGATCATCAGGCTGCCGAACGACCATACGTCGGCATTGCGTGCCGGAACGCCGACGCCGAGAGCGATGGTGGCCGACAATGACCTCGCGCTGGGGCGCATGATCGAGGCGCTGTCGAAGAGCCAATTCTGGAAGAGCACCGTGGTGTTCGTTCTGGAAGACGACGCGCAGAATGGCCCTGATCACGTCGACTCGCACCGCTCACCGATGCTCGTGATCTCGCCGTACGTCCGCACGGGCGTCGTGCATCGCTTCACGAATACCACGGACGTTCTGAGAACGATGGAGGAGCTGCTCGCGCTCGATGCGTTGTCGCAGTTCGACTATTTCGGCCGTCCGCTACGCGACATCTGGAGCGCGACGCCGGAGGACCGTCCATTTGCGGCGCTCACACCTGCCGTGAGCCTGACGGAAAGGAATCCGGCCAATACGACTGGCGCGCGGGAATCATCGCTGCTCGACCTGCGGATCGAGGATGTGGCGAATGAGGATCTGTTCAACCGCATCTTGTGGCGCAGTGCATGGCCGAACGTGCCGTACCCGGGCACCCGTCGCGGGGCGACGCTGGAGGCAGTGCGGCGGTAGGCCAGCCTTCCGGAAAATAAAACGGGAGCCTCGATGCCGAGGCTCCCGGTGTGCGATGCTCTTTTGCAGGCCTTCCTAGTTCTTGTGCCGGAAGGTGATGCGGCCTCTCGTCAGGTCATACGGCGAGACTTCTATGGTTACCCGGTCGCCCGCCAGTACTCGGATGCGGAAGCGGCGCATGTTGCCGCCGAGGGTAGCCAGCACGTTGTGACCGTTGGTCAGTTGCACCCGGAACGTGGC
>JBDTMO010000015.1:0-19538 GCA_039934235.1 bacterium
ACAACCAGTGGCTGCAGACGCAGGGTTACATCGTGCTGTCGGTGAACTATCGCGCTGGTGTGGGCTACGGAAATTCATTTCGTCGCGCGCCCAATACGCAGGGGCGTGGCAATTCCGAGTATCAGGACGTCCTCGCGGGCGCCAAGTATTTGCAAGGCCGCGCGGACGTCGATCCAACGCGCGTCGGCATCTGGGGATTGTCGTACGGCGGACTGCTTACCGCAGAGGCATTGGCGCGTAACTCCGATGTATTCGTCGCGGGAGTGGATCTGGCAGGCGTGCACATTTATGGCAGCGCCTCAGATACCACGAGTCTCGCGTTCCGTTCCTCGGCAGTCGGGCACATCGACACGTGGAAGTCGCCGGTATTTCTCCAGCAGGGCGACGACGATCGCAATGTCGATTTCTCGCAGATGGTCGGGTTGGTGAGCCTGCTGCGTGCCCGCGGCATCTATTACGAGCTGACCGTTACACCCGACGACGTGCACGAGTCGCTCCTGCATAGCCGCTGGATCGATATCTTTGGCCGCAGCAGCGTGTTCCTGCATCGCTTTGTGTGGGACAAACAGTCTGCACCGTCGGTGACGAGCAACGGGAAGTAGTATCAGCGTGCCACGAGCCAGTGTAGGTGCAGATCCTTCGACTCGCTTCGCTCGCTCAGGATGACAACCACGCAACCCACTTCCGTGTTGTGTCCTCCGCGTGAGCGAAGCGAAGGTCGGAAGCTCTTCGCCTCGATTGGCGCGCCCTGGAGACAATCACCTTTGACTGAGATTCCATGATGCGACACATCCACAGCTTCCTCCGCTTCGCCACCGTGCTCGCCACGTTATCCGTAGCGGCAATCGCTCGGCCGGCCGATGCGCAAACCCCGTCACGACCGACCGACGTGACGGGCAAGTGGCTGTTCAGCGTCACGACCTCGGCTGGTACGGGAACGCCAACAATCACATTCGCGCAGAAAGGCGATTCGCTGACTGGGCACTACTCCTCGGCAACCTTGGGTGAATCGGAGCTGGCCGGTACTCTCAAGGCAGACAAGATCGCCTTCAGCGTAAAAGTCGAGGTGCAAGGGACGGCGCTCACCGTCGTGTACACCGGAACGGTGGAGCGTGGCGATTCAATGAAAGGGAGCGTTGACCTGGGCGGGATGGCGACGGGCACGTTCACGGCGAAAAAGCAATGAGTTATCGATTGGGGCGGTGCCGTTGGCAAACGCAACAGCGGGTGCAGATCCTTCGCTGCGCTCAGGATGACACCTTTCGCTGCGTGCCTCATTTCGCGCGAAAGTCCGCGCTGCTGTTGTGCGTCGCGACGAGTGCGCTCGGTTCGCGTTTGCAGGCGCAGGACCGCTCGCAGTCACGGTCGATGGTCGCGTCGCAATCGGGAGTCGTAGCCAGCGAGAGCGTGCTTGCGTCGCAGGTTGGAGCGCGCGTGCTGGAACAGGGTGGCAACGCGATCGATGCCGCCGTGGCGGTAAACGCGATGATGGGGCTTGTCGCGCCAATGAACGACGGCATTGGCGGCGACCTCTTTGCGATCGTCTATGAAGCGAAGACGGGCAAGCTATACGGGCTGAACGCCTCGGGATGGGCGCCAAAAGCGCTCACCGCCGATTACCTGCTCGCTAAGGGAATCACGACCATGCCGCAGCGCGGCATCCATACGGCAACAGTGCCCGGCGCCGTCGATGGATGGGACAAGCTCCTCAAGCGCTTCGGCAGGAAGACCTTCGCCGATGTACTCGCGCCCGCAATCGGTTACGCGGAGAATGGGTTTCCCGTGGGTGAAGTGGTCAGCGTGTATTGGCGCGACAGCGCCGACAGCCTCAAGGCCGACGCGCCGACTGCGCAGACCTATCTCGTGAATGGCCGAGCGCCGTTGGCTGGTGAAGTGTTTCGCAATAAGGACCTTGCGTGGACGTATCGTCAACTCGCGTCGCACGGCCGAGATGCGTTTTACAAGGGAGAGGTTGCCCGCCGTATTCTCGCGACGTCGGCAGGGCACGGTGGCACAATGAACGCCGCCGATCTATCGGAGTTTCAAGGCGAGTGGGTAGATCCGATCTCGACGACGTATCGCGGCTGGACCGTGTACGAGCTTCCTCCGAACGGCCAGGGGATCGCCGCGCTCGAGATGCTCAACATCATGGAGATGTTTCCGCTTGCCGAGGCGGGACACAACTCGGTTGCCGCGCTGCACTTGATGATCGAAGCCAAGAAGCTCGCGTACGCCGACATGCAGCGATACGACGCCGATCCCCGGTTCGCGACGATCCCTGTGAGTGCGCTGCGATCGAAGGCGTTTGCGAAGGAGCGCGCGAAGCTCGTCGATCCCGCGCGCGCCAATTGCTCCGTTCCCGCCGGCGCTCCGCAGGTTACGGACAATGGAACGACGTACCTGAGTGTCGTCGATCGTGACGGCAACATGGTGTCGTTGATCCAGAGCAACTATTCAACGGTCGGCTTCGGCTCCGGACTCGCGGTGGGTGGTGCTGGATTTGTGCTGCACAATCGCGGCGGCGGTTTTACGCTCGACAAGACGAGCCCGAATGTGCTCGCTGGGCGCAAGCGCCCTCTGCACACGATCATTCCTGCGTTCATGGAGAAGGGCAGCGTGCGCGTTGCGTTCGGCATCATGGGCGGCTGGAACCAGGCACAGGCACATGCGCAATTCGTGTCCAACGTGGCCGACTTCGGAATGAACATTCAGGGTGCGTTAGATGCGCCGCGATTCTCGAAGGAAACATTTCCGGGCTGCGACGTGAACCTCGAGTCGCGCATTCCTGACGCGACGCGCAAGGAACTCACGTCGCGCGGGCACCAGTTGGTCATGCGCGGTGACTTCTCGTCGACGCGGATGGGTTCTGGGCAAGCGGTGATGCGCGATTTTGCGAGCGCCGTGAACTTTGGTGCGTCGGATCCGCGCAAGGACGGCGCAGCGGTGTCCGAGCTACGGTCATTTACGCCGCGGAAATAGTTGTCGCCGTGACATCCTATTCGATTCCTTTTCGGCAGAGCTCGGGCGCAGTGTTACGTGCGAGCGGTGGACGAGCCAGCACGTCGCGGATCGAACACACACACTTCCAGGCACACCGAATCGTTTGCCCGCTCAGTTGCGCGATGTTGTGAGCCGTGTCGCCAGGACTGCCGCGGTGACTCCAATCGGCACGAACAACGCGAACGCAGCGACCCGCTGGAGCGCGCCTTGGTCGTTGTTCAGTATGGATTGCAGTTTCGGGAGCTCGACTCCGGCCATCATGCTCCAGCGCTGCACCAACCCGCCCATAATGGGGATCAGTGCGATGACCAGCATCAAATTGATGACCAGATAGCGCCGAAGTGTGCTGAGGTTGTCCATTCGCCACACCGCAATCGGGAGGAGGAGGGGAAGGAGAAACAATCCCATACCGAGTACCGAGAGGATACCGGATGTATGGAGCGGATCGGGTAGCGGGTGGAGGCCCGCGTTGATGCTGCCGACTGCGCTGCCGACGAGCGCGAGGGTCGCAAGCCAGGTCAGCGCGGGATGAATCCGGAAACGGTCGAAGGCCCTATGGAATCCCAACGCGGCGACGAGCGTTACAACGCCTGTCACGATTGATCCGAGATTGAAGATTGCCGGGTGCGTCGAACCTGGCGAGCCAAGTGTACTCGCATCGCGGGCGAGAAAACTGTACCCTGGATAGAACGGTGCCGCGATCAGTTGCACGCCAAAGTAGAGAAGCGGCACAGCAGCGCCAGCAAAAGGCGACGCGTCAGGAGATCCGCGGGGGTTTGTCGCTGGCTCATTCGGCGCTCGAGTTAGGGCGGGCGGCGTTAGGAAGGCAGACCATTCCCCTATCTACGTTCGCGGCCTGTGCGTTTGATTCACTCCATCATGCCGACCCGCGGTCCCGCATCCCGTGGCAGCGGCAACGCGTTTAGCGCACAGACTTCCATGAACCCACGCGTTCGCAACCTCTACGTCATGCTGGCGGCTTGGCCATTCGGCATTCTCTGCGCGCTCGTCTGGCTCTTTCTCCCGGACAGGGGCGCCGACCCGTGCCCATCAGGGCAAGCCTGCGCGCTTCACGCCGTTCGGGTGTCCCTCGTTCAGATCATCGCGTGGCTCGCGGTCGCGTTCGGGCCGGGTATCATTGCGACGCGCCACTGGTGGCGGAGTTGCCGTCCCCGTGGGCTTTAACGGACGTTGTTGACAACAAGCAGCTGAGTCGCTCGCTGCGCTCGCCAACACCTCCGCGGCTTATTCTCGCAGGCCTCTCACGAACTGCATGAAGGCGGCGCGTTCCGCCGCGACGGCAGCGGTGTCTCCGAACAGCTGAATGAACAGCGTACCGCGAGGTGTTTCGGCGATTCCCGCCAGGAGCGTCTGACCGGCTTTCGCTGTTTCCGTATTGCCCGGGCCGATGCCGCGCGCATACGTGCCACGATATTCCGCGAACGTGATTGGAAAGACGCGCGATGTGTCTCGCGTGATCGTCTCCGGCACAGGTGCGCCGTCCGACGTCGAGAATTGGGCCTTCCAGCGCGCGAGGTTCGACTCGACAGTTCCGCCCTGCCCCTCACCGAAAAAGTACACGACAATTTCCGCCGCTCCCAGTGCGTCATCGTGCCTGATGCTGAACTGCGCGAGACGCATCTTCGAGGTGGGCGGCACCACAACCCACTGCGCCGGGACGCTGGTGTTGTAACCGAGGAGTGTTAACCGCGAGCTCTGCGCGCGCAGGACGTTGGGCAGCGACGCCATGAGCATCGCGCCGACAAGGATTACGCGGACGGTGGAAGCTCCCTTGCTCATTGCGCAGGTCGCTCCAGGTCGTCGGTGGAGATGACGGTCCAATCCTCGGCCGCATGGCCCTTCGCAATCCACTCGTCCATCGACTTCGCGATTGCCGGAAGCGCATCGAGAATCACATCATGCGACTGGGCAGCCTCCGTCATGAGGCGAACATCCTTGCGTGCCATCGCGAGGTTCCATGACGGATTAGCGTAATCAGCGGCTCGAATTCTCGCGAGGCGTGCGGGAATCATCGTCCCCGGATTGAAGAACTCGAAGAGGTGTGCGACCTCGTCCTGCGGAATCTCGAGCGCCTTTGCCAGCGCGAGCGTGTCCATGAGCGCCGTGCCCATCACGATGAGAAAATGGTTGCCGAGCAGCTTCATCCCCGCCGCGCGCGCGGGATCGGGGCCAAGGTAGACGAGCTTGCCCGTCATTTTCTCCAGATGAGGGGCCAACGCGTCGAAGCGGACGCGATCGCCCGAGGCCATCATGACTCCCGTCCCGGCGAGCGCATTTGGCGGCCCCATGAAGACGGGCGCGTGCATGAATGCCACACCGCGCTCCGCCCATCGTTTTGCGCGCACTCCGGTGAGGACGGGTGAGGTTGTCGTGTGGTCGATGACGAGAACGTTCGGCCCGAAGCCCGCGCGAGCGCGTTCGAGCACATCGTCAACGGCCGAATCTTCGGAGAGCGTGAGATGCACGATGTCCGCGCCGCGCACGGCGTCAGCTGGATCGTCGAAGACTTTCGCGCCGTACTGCTCCAGCGCCCGCGCCTTGTCGATTGAGCGATTCCACACATGAACGGTTTCGCCGCGCGTGAGGAGCGCCCGGACGAAGTTGTGGCCAAGCAGGCCAATGCCGAGGTATGCGATCATGCTGGAATGTATGAAGTGCGTGACTGAGGTGCAGGTGCCGGTGCAGATCCTTCGACTCGCTTCGCTCGCTCAGGATGACAACAATCGCTTCGCTCGCTCAGGATGACAACAATCGCTCCGCTCGCTCAGGATGACAGCCGCAGCAGACACGGGCCGAGGCCCGTATATCCGGTAGCCTTCCCCACCGTCGTTCCCTCGGAGCACCGAATGATTCGTCCTGCCCGCGCGCTCGTCCTCGTCCTCGCTACCAGCGTCGCCGCCGGCGCACAAACCGTCCAGCAGCAGGCGGAGCCCTGGAATCCGCAACAGATCCTGCACACGGAGACGTACGTTCGTCCTCCAGCCGTTGTCGAGCGCATCATCATGGCCCCGCGCACGGACATTTCTTTCACCACGCCCAGCCCGGATCGCAAGTGGTTTGTGCGGACGTCGGGTCTGGATCGCGGCGACATCAATGACTACGGCAAGGACCACGTCAACCTCGGCGGACTGCAGATCGAGACCAAGGCGAATCGCGCACGCACGCTCACGACGAGCACAAGCCGCGGACTCACCCTCATCGACCCAGCGAGCGGAGCCACACGAACCATCGAGACGCCGAAGGGCGCGTCGATTTCCGCGCCGACCTGGTCGCCGAACGGGACGCAGCTCGCGTATATCGCGAACCTCGATGATGCGTCGTACCTCTACGTGGCCGACGCAACGACCGGGCGGTCCACGCAACTTTCGAAGACGCCGTTGCTGGCGACGCTTGTGACAGGAATCGAATGGACGGGCGACGGCGCGAGCATCGCGACGGTGCTCGTGCCCGACGGCCGGGGCCCCGCGCCGGTGTTCGGGAACAAGGGGATCGCCGACGGTCCGCAGGTTCGGCTCACCGAATCTCGCGCGCTGCCGCAAGCCGTTCATCCGAGCCTGCTGCAGAATCCCTTCGAGAAGGCGCAGCTCAAGCACTACACGACGGGCCAGCTCGCCATCATCGACGTAAAGTCGAAGCGCGTTCGTAAACTCGGCGCGCCAGCGATGATTCGTTCGGTCGATGCGTCGCCAGACGGACAATATCTGCGAGTTACGCGCATGACAGAGCCGTTCTCGTATGTTGTGCCGGTGTCGAGCTTTGCCACTGTAAATGAGTTGTACGATGCGAACGGCAAGCTGCTCGCGACGTTGAGCACATCGCCGCTAAGAGAGGGCGAGCGCGGGGCCGATGGCGACACGCCGGGCGGCGGCGGTCGTGGCGGCGCGCAAACGTCGTCGGACACGGGCAAGCGCAACCTGCAATGGAATCCAGCGGGTCCTGGACTCGTGTACTTGCAGTCCGTCTTTCCGCAAACCGCGGCTCGCACCGGCGCTGGCCGTGGCGCGGCGGCGCAACGCCCGCAGCCGACCGCAGTGCGCTACATGAGCTGGCTGGCGCCGTTCGGGCCGACTGACACAAAACTCGTGTACGAAGGCAGTGGACGCCTCACCTCTGTCGCCTACAGCGCGGACGCAAAAGTGATGTTCATTGCCGATAGCGGGAGCGTGGTCGCCGTACGGACAAGCGATCCATCGAAGCGCTTTCCCCTTGGACGCGGTATCACGCTGGCGGCCGGAGGGTTCGGTGGTTTTGGCGGCGGTGGCGGTGGCGGTCGTGGCGGCGCCGCCAACGACTCCTCGGCGAATGGTGGCGCGCTCGCCACGCGAATTGGCGCGAGCGGTTCGCCGGCGGTTGTCGTCGCGCACGACGGCAAGTCCGTGTTCGTGTCCGGAACGCGCGCGCCGGCAGCGCGGTGGGAGACGCAGGCGCCGAGACCGTGGCTGGACCGCCTCGACATCGAGACGGCGCAACGCACGCGCGTGTTTGAGAGTCCCGCGGAATCGTACGACGAGATCGTGAGTGGGCTCGACGACGACTACTCGAAGTTCGTGTATACGCACGAGTCGCCAACGACCATCGCCGACGCGTACCTGCGCGATGTGAAGGCGGGAACGAGTACACAGCTGACACACAACACCGACGTCGCTCCAGAAGTCACGGGCGCGGTGCACAAGCGGCTTCAGATCACGCGCCCGCGCGACGGGCTGAAATTTTACACCGACGTCACGCTGCCCAAGGGCTGGACACCGGGCACGCGTCTTCCCGGCATCATCTGGTTCTACCCGCGCGAGTACACCTCGCAGGCCGACTACGATCGCTCTCGCTACAGCACGAACATCAACAAGTTTCCGGACCTCGCACCAGCACGCCCGGCGTCGTCCACCAAGCTGTGGGTCACGCAGGGCTATGCGTTAATCGAACCCGATGTTCCGGTCTTCGGCGATTCCGGCAAGATGAACGACAACTACACGCGCGACCTCCGCGAGAACCTCGACGCGGTGCTCGACGCGGTTGTCGACGCGGGATTTGTGGACCGCAACAAGATGGGCATCGGTGGCCACAGCTATGGCGCGTTCAGCACGGTGAATGCGCTCACGCTGCTGCCCTACTTCAAGGCGGGCATCGCCGGCGACGGCATGTACAATCGTTCGCTCACTCCGTTTGGATTCCAGAGCGAGCGTCGCGACTTCTTCACTGCGCAAAGCACGTATCTGGACATGTCGCCGTTCTATCGGGCCGACAAGATTTCCGGCGCGCTGCTGATGTATCACGCCATGGAAGACCAGAACGTCGGCACGGCTCCGATCAGCTCGCAGCGCATGTATCACGCACTGCAGGGACTGGGCAAACCGGCGGCGCTGTACATGTATCCGTATGAGGACCACAGCGACGCGACGTACCAGTCCGACCTCGACCTCTGGGCGCGTTGGCTCGCCTGGTTTGACGTGTACGTCAAGAATCCGAAAGGCGAGCAGAAGGCGACGCTGCCGTGAACCGTCGTGCTCCTGAGCGAGTGCAGATCCTTCGACTCGCTTCGCTCGCTCAGGATGACAACACGCTCGCTCAGGATGACAACACGCTCGCTTCGCTCGCTCAGGATGACAACGGTTGCTACTTCCCGACGGTCATTGGAATGGTGGCACTCTGCGTTCCCCACTCGATGCGAAGCGTTGCACCCGTTGGCGTGGTGTCCACCAAATACGTCACCTGCTCCACCGGCGCCTTCGTCTTGCCGAGCTTCATGGGAGTCTTGCCGATCTCGAGAGACTGGTCGTAGGGAACGCCCCATTGGCCAGGCTTGCTGAGCTTGCCGATGACAAACTGCCACTCTTTCGGTCCCGGAATTGTGTTGATCGTATAGCTACCGGGTGTCAGGCTGAGCGTGCCAATCTTCAGTGCCTTGTTGAAGGTGATCACCGTCGCTTCGTCGGCACCGGTTCGCCATGGCTTGCCGGCCGGCATCATGGCTGACTCAGCGCGGCCCTTGAGATACGGCCGTCCGTATTCGATCGCGATGTTCGCGGCACCGACGTTCCAAACGCTCTTCACATGGGGGCTACCAGCCTGGCCCGGACCGGTCTGCGTCGTGATTTGTGCACTCGCCGGGATGGCCACACTGACGATCGCGATTGCGCCGGCGATGAATGACGTTGCTCTTCGCATGATGTCCTTGCGGGAAAGTTGAGGTATTGTCTTCACAGGATTTTCGGGAAGATATCGCGTGATACCCCTCAAACGAGCAACCGGCGAAAATTGATCGGCAGTCCCCACTCTCGGCGCCGAATGAATTGCCGAGCCATTTGTCGCAACGCAGATTTCGCTCGTCGCGTCGTCTCATTCTCTCATCCGCCGTCAATCGTGCGCCGCCTAACTCACAGTCTCGCCCTCGTCGTGCTCGCCGCGGGATCGCTCTCCGCCCAGACGAAGTCTTCACCCAAGCCTGTCTGGCCCGACGAGGGGCCGATGAAATGGAAGCCACGACCCACGGTCGCTGACATCACCGCGAACGACTTGCGGACGCGCCTTTACCAGTTTGCCGACGACTCCATGTTGGGGCGACGCATCGGCGAGCTCGGCAATCAGAAGGGCACTGACTACATCGCGCGCGAGTTCAAGCGGCTGGGCCTCAAGCCCGCGGGTGAGAACGGGACGTATTTCCAGGATTTGCCATTCGGGCCTATCGGCTTCGATAGCGCGTCGGCACATCTCGCGGCCAACGGAGCCACGCTCGTGAAAAAGACCGATTGGATTCCGATGACGCCGTCGGCCATCACGGGCGTGGGTGGCAAGGCAGACCTCAACAGTGTTCCCACGGTATTCGCTGGCCGTTGGGGCGACACGGCCGTCGTGCTCGACCCGGCGGTGTACGGTGGCAAGATCGCGGTGTTCACCGCCGCACCCGCTGCCGTTGGTTTGGCTGCACCGCGACCGCCGACAATCCTGAGTTGCGACGCCGTACCCGATAAGTTCGGCGCCATGAACGCCGCGCTCGTGGAGGCCGCAGTGCGAGATAGCATTGCCCGAGTTGGTGGTGCGCCCGCGGCCGGTGGTGGACGCGGCGGTGGACCCGTCGGAGCGCGCGACGGCCGCGCGTTGAAGGCAGGCGCCGCTGGCATCCTGGTCGTCGTGCTCGACTCCGTGCCTCGTGCGACAGTGACGGCGGTGTTCAACGGACGCATGACGATGCAGCCCGCGGCGCCGGCCACGCCGCCATCGACGATGAGCGGCGCCGCGATTTCACGCGCCGTCGCAACGACGTTGTTCGGCAAACCGGTAAGCGAGCTTGCAGTTGGTACAACCGGCCAACCGGTATCCGCACATTGGAACTACGAATGGCAGCAGTCGAAGACGCCAGGCCGCAATGTCATCGCGACACTGCAAGGCTCCGATCCGAGCCGCGCTGCCGAGTACGTGCTGGTTGGTGCGCACAATGATCATGTCGGTGTAAACACGACATCCGTCGATCACGATTCATTGCGGGCGTTCAACACGGTTGTCCGTCGTCAGGGCGCGAACGATCCCTTGTGTCGCCCGACGGCAGACCAGCAGCACCGCATCGACTCGATCATCACACGCGCGCGCAGCATCCGTCCCGTGCGCCGCGACTCGATCATGAATGGCGCGGACGACGACGGTTCGGGCACTGTCATCCTGTTGGAGATCGCAGAAAAGTTCGTCACGGAAAAACCCGCGCGCTCGATCATCTTCGTCTCGCACGAAGGAGAGGAGGCGGGCCTGCTCGGGTCGAAGTGGTTCGTGGACCACCCGACGATTCCGCTGGCGTCGGTCGTCGCGGCGCACAACATGGACATGGAGGGCAAGGGGCGCGTCGATCAGGTTCGTTTCGGTGGCCCCACGTCCGTTCAGACACTCGGCGCTCGCCGCCTCTCGCGCGACTTTGGTGACATCATCGATTCCGTGAACGCCACGCGCGCAGAAGTGATGGCGATCGACAAGACGTGGGACGTGAGCGCGAATCCGATGAACCGGTTCTGTCGCAGCGATCAGGTGAACTATGTCCATCACGACATCCCGGTGACGTATTTCTCCACGGGGTACGCACAGGACTACCACCAACCCACCGACGAACCGCAGTACATCGACTACGATCATGCGGCCAAGATCGGCCGGTTCGTGCATGACATCATGCTGGCGGTGGCGAACAGGAAGGACAAGCCGCGCATCGCTGGCGCTGACCCCAGCTATCCGGTTTGCCGTTAGGCTATTTCTTCGCGGGCTTGCACCGCATTTCGACAACTTCGAATCGTGTATGGATGGCCTTCAACGCCTTTGTGACCTCGGCGTCGGAGGCCTTTCGTACAACCTGGCTGGCCAGCGTGCGCGTCCCGACAGCGAGCGCGGGGAGCGCCTCGCGAATCGGCTTGGTGTTGCACGCGTTGGGGATCTTCGATGCGGCGAGCGCCTGCGCAGCGTCGGCGAGGTCGGCGGCCTGCATGCGAATTGGCTTGAAGTCCTTCGACGTCTCGATGGGATGCCACGTGCCGGCCAGCAGTGAATGGAAGGCGTCGAGCTCTTTCCATCCGCTCGTCGCCTGATGGGACTCGTGCATTGCCATGTCGTGCGCGGGGGCGGGCTTCGAGGCCTGGGCATTTGCCATCGTTGCAGCGCTCGTGGCAAAGGTTACGGCGAATATGAATCGAGATTTCATTTTGCGGATGGATGCTTGTCGTCCTGCGTGAAATAGAGGACCTGCCTCTTAACAATATCGTGCTGCTCGGGTGTGGGCGCGCCGCATCACGCTGGCAGAGCAATTCGAGTGGCTCAGCGCATCCTCCGTTCAGGGCGCACGATGGATCTGTGCCGACCAAGGAGCAATCCGTGGGCATCCGCCAAATCCGCGGAAATCCGCGTTGGAGTTGTTCAACGCGCAGCCGCCGCCGCCATCGAATGAATTGTTGGTGATGAACGACAACGGCCTGAACGCGGATTTACGCGGATGTGGCGGATCGACGCGGATCCTCGGCTAGGGCCGAGGATCCCGACACGCGCGTCGCGCGTGCGGGATGACAGGACGGAGGTGTTGCGGTGACAAATCCAGCCACCGACATCATTTCTCGTCGAAAGCACCATCGATTTCTGAAAACGGAACAGCGTTCGCGAGGCCTGCGAAGGTGCCATGCTGCGCGATCTCACGCGCCGCGCCAAGGAAGCCGGTCCACGCGGCGCGAGCCAACGCACCGCCAACACTGATGCGTCGCACACCAGCCTCAGCCAACTCGGCAACCGTTGTAAAGTCGCTACCCACCAGAACGTTCACGGGCTTCGGTGCGACCGCCTCGACGACAGCAATGATATCGGACGCGGAGCGAATGCCTGGCGCGTAAAGGCAATCGGCCCCAGCGTCTGCATACGCGCGCAACCGGCGCACCGTCTCCGAAAGACTCGGACGTCCGACGATGAAGCCCTCGGACCGGCCGGTGAGCAATACGCCAGTGCCGCTCTCGTCGATCGCGGCGCGCGCGGCCGCAATCCGTTCGACCGCCAGATCGAAGTCGAACAGCGGATTCGCAGCGTCGCCCGTGGAATCTTCGATCGACAGCCCAGCGACACCCGTTCGTGCCGCGGCAGCCACGTTCACGGCAACTCCATCCGGCGTCGTCGCGAACCCGCCCTCGAAGTCGGCATTGATCGGCACGGACACGCACTCGCTGACGGCACGCAGGTGCGCCAGCGTCTCTTCCAGCGACACGTGATTGTCGCGTCGGCCCACCGACCACGCGAAACCGGAACTCGTTGTCGCGAGCGCGGGAAATCCCAACTGTGCCAGCAGGCGTGCGCTGCCGAGGTCCCATGGGTTTGGCATGACGAAGCACCCAGCTTCGTGCAGATGTCGGAATACGTCGATGCGAGGGGATGTCATTCGCGAAGAATATCACCGTGCTTACGAACAGGTCCAGCGATCCGTAGAATCTCCGGCGGGATGACCGTGTCGCCACTCTTTCCTTCTGTCCATGAAAGCCTTCCACTTCCGGTCGCGCGTTGCCCTGATCCTCACGCTGGCACCAGCGCTCGCGAGTGCACAGGCGCTGACGAACATCACATCGTTGTTCGTCTCGTACTCGTCGAGAAAGGTCACGACCAAGCCCAGCGGCGAGCTGAAAACACGTCTCGACTCACTCGACGCCGAGCTGTTAGCGGCGAACCGACGAGGACAGACGGGAGAAGTGCGGCGGCTGCTCGCGAAGGGAAACGTTCTCCTCTCCGGACGCGCGTGGACGGACGTCGCAGATTACAATGCGTCGCTGCTGCTCCGCACCGATCGCGTGGTTGTTGAATCGCAGCAGCCGTACACGGTGCGCCTCGAGCAACTGTATTCCCCGTCCATCGACCTTCCCCGGTCGTTGACGGCGCACGCGACACTTGTATCGCGACCGCCTGGCGCTGGCCCATCCACGCCAGCAACGGTCGTCAAGGACTTCGGCACGCGTGATGGCGTCAGTCGCGACTTGCGTGAGTCGCCGTTAGCGCTCGAGCTCGACCTGCACGACGTTCCGGACGGACGCTACGCCATCCTCGTCGACGTCGCCGACTCGGCACGCTCACTCGGCGGCGCGACCCTCGGTGTCGTCGTGCGAAAGGGCATCGATGACTCGGCAAATCGGCTTGAGGACGAGGCTAAGCGCGCACCGAGTGGGTTGCGTGCGGAGGTGTTGTATCCGGTCGATCGGATGCGGAACGTGAACCGCGGAAGACTCGAACTGCGCACACTCGACGTCGATAAGGATTTTGCGACTGCCGAGTCTGTCGTGATGGCCCTGAGGGGTGGAAAGGACCCTTTCGCTGCGCGTACTGGCGACTTCAAGCGTCATTACACGCTCGAGGCGGCGAACGAGGTGATGCCCTACCACCTCCTCGTGCCGAGCAGCTACTCGGCATCGCGTGCGATGCCGTTGATCATAGCGCTGCACGGTTTAGGCGCTACCGAGGATTCGTTCTTCGATGCGTACGGAAGGAAGCTTCCTGAGCTGGCTGAGCAGCGCGGCTACATTGTCGCCGCGCCACTCGGTTATCGCGTAGACGGCGGGTACGGTTGGGGCGTAGGAAATCCGCCGTTAGATCCTACAACGCGCCGTTCGAGTGAACTGAGCGAAGCGGACGTGATGCAGGTGCTTGCCGAGGTGCGGAAGAACTACACCATCGACGCGAATCGCATCTATTTGATGGGGCACTCGCTGGGCGCGATTGGCACGTGGAAGCTTGCGCCAAAGTATCCCACGCAGTGGGCCGCGCTTGGTGCGTTTTCTGGCCAGGGCGCTCCGGCCACCCTCGAGAAGTTCCGGGACATTCCGGAGTTCGTTGTGCATGGCGACGCGGACCCAACGGTCAATGTTGCCGGATCACGCGCCATGGTGGCCGCGATGAAGGCGGCGGGCGTTGAAGTGAAGTACATCGAGGTGCCCGGTGGGAATCACGGCAACGTCGTGGAACCCAACCTGGCAGGGATGTTTGACTTCTTCGACAAGCACCCCAAGAAAAGGTGAACGGTGAACGGTGAACGGTGAACGGTTTCTTTGCGCTTCAGCTTGAGCTCGAGCCATGCACACTTCCAAATCGCGTTCTGGACGCGTGCAGATCCTTCGACTCGCTGCGCTCGCTCAGGATGACAGAGCCCTTACCGTTCACCGTTCACCGTTCACCGTTCACCGTTCACCGTTTACCTTCTTACAAGGCTGGGTGCTTCAAATACGCGTCATTGTGCGTTTGAAACTGGTGCGCCACTGAAAGAATCTTGTCGTCGTTATAGAGGGCACCCGTGATGACGGCGCAAATTGGCTGCGGATTGAGCGGAGCGGGCGCCGGTGCCGGAGTTGCCGGCGCTGCGCCTGCTGCACCAGCGCCGCCGCCGCGCCCGCCCTGCTGCACCGGCACGTCGAACTTGTACGGCACCACGGCGCACGGATGTCCCGTCTGCGCATTCGGTGCAACGTCTGCTTGCGGTGCGCCGATGAAGAGGTCGAGGTGCTTCATGAACTCGCCCCACTTCGCGACCAGGACGTAGCGGCGACGTTGGTTCTGCATGAATTCGAACGCCTTTACAGTCCTGCCATTCACGAACCGCGGGTTCCAGTCGGCGGGAGCCATCGGGCTCGGCGGGCCGGCCGGTGGTGCGACCGTACCTGGGAACGGTGCGCCCCCCGTCGTCGGCGTGATCACGGTGTTGAGGTCGAGGCCGATCTCCTTCGCCTTGCGCTGCACGTAATCATCGAACGCCGCCGCATACTCGACATTGAGCCCTCCCTGCCCCATGCCTGGCACCGTCGGTCGGGCACCGATATCCGTAGGCTTCATGCCTAACTCCTTCAGCTTGTCCACGAGTTCTTTCGGTGCGCTCGGATCGACGCCGACGCGCAGCGACGCCAGCTTGATGTTGCGGTCGAAGTTGAATGGTGTCATCACCGTCGACGGATCCTTCGCGTCCACGCCATGAATGGCGTTGAACACCATCGCGCAGTCCTCGATGCTGCGGCAGATCGGCCCAACGCGATCCTGCGACCACGCAAGCACCATCCCGCCGGCACGACTCACGCGCCCAAACGTGGGGCGCAGCGCACTCAAGCCACAGCGAATAGACGGTGACACGATGGAACCTTGCGTCTCCGTGCCGATACCGAAGGCAACGCATCCTGCTGCAGTCGCCGACGAAGGGCCCGCGGAAGAACCACTGGAGCCCTGTGTGAGATTCCACGGATTGTTGGTGCGCCCGCGAAACCACTGGTCGTTTTGCGCGAACAGGCCGGTCGACAATTTCGCGATCAACACCGCGCCGGCATTGCGTAAGCGGACGACGACTTCTGCGTCGTCATCGATGATCCGCGTCTCGAAATCACCAGTGCCCCAGGTGGTCGGCACGCCTTTCGTGTTGAACAGATCCTTCACGCCGTACGGAAGCCCGTGCAGCGGTCCGCGATACTTCCCCGCGGCAATCTCTGAATCGGCGCGCGCGGCCTCGGCAGGCGCTTGCGACTCCATGACCGTGACGGCGCAGAGGAGCGTCGGATTGAGCCGCTTGAGCCGCTCGAGATAAATCGTCGTCAAGCGCACCGATGTGATCTTCCTGGCCTTGATGAGCGCGGACAGCCGATGCGCGGGGAGAAACGCAATGGCCTCGTCGGATGTGGGGACAGCGCCACTCCACTTCTCCACCGAAAATGCAGAGCGATCGAATGCCTTTGCTCCGTGCTCCTTCACGAGCTTTTCCATCAACGCGCCGGTTCCGCCGGGATACGGCATGAATTGTTCTGCTGGCGGCTCGCCGTTGCCGAGTGGAAAGGGGGGTAGCGTCTGTTGTTGTTGGGCAGCGGCTCCGGCGGCACCCGCGCTAGCGCCACCACCTGCACCGCCCTGTGCGCGCACGACGTGCGACCCGAATGTGCTCGCCGCCGCCGCGACCATGGACATGAACAGGAACTCGCGTCTGCCGACGCCAGTTGCCGACTCGGCCTCTTCGGCGGCGAGTTCGAGCTCGGACTGTGCGGCTTCCAGCAGATCTTCAGGTGTGTCCACTCTTGGCTCCGATGAAATCGTTCTTGGTTACGGCGCGGCTCGAAGGCAAAGCAACTGCTTCATCGCGGATTGCGCGGAAACGCGCGGAACGGCGCGGATACAACAAGCGGCGTACTGCCCGCGGTCCATGATAAGAGGAGGAGGTGCAGATCCTTCGACTCGCTACGCTCGCTCAGGATGACAACTACTCGCTACGCTCGCTCAGGATGACAACTACTCACTAGGCTCGCTCAAGGATGACAACTACTCGCTACGCTCGCTCAGGATGACAACTACTCGCTACGCTCGCTCAGGATGACAACGCTTCACTCGCCGGGATGATAGGTGCGCTCAGTGTGGTTCTTCAGCTGGGAGCGATAGAAATACACGTCGCGTAGCTCGCCCGTGGTATAGCGGACCGCTTGATCGTCGAAGTGTGGCGACTTGGGATCGCCGCTTTCGCCGCCAGCGGAAACGGCCTTCGCGCGCACACTATCGCCAAATTCTACGACGGCCACAAAGCTGTTGCCGCTTGTGCCATACATCTTCTTCGTGCCCCTGTACGCGCGCGCGCCGAACGACGCGAGCGAGCCCCAACGCGATGACGTAAAGCCCACCGGGATGCTTTCTCCCGCGTCGTTGAACGGTTGCACGATGTCACCGGTGAGACGCTGGAAGCGATTGATGTCGCCCCACGGAGTCTTCCAACTGCCGAAATCAGCCTGGAGCTTGTCAGACGCGCGTGCCAACGCCTCGAGACGCTGTTCTGGTGTCGTGCGCTTGGCCATGTATTCGTCCACCGGCACACCTTCGCGCCGCGCGTCGCCGCCCACCGTGCGCTGCAGTTCTTCGCCCCAGAAAACCGCCAACGATGTCGGCACGGACAGAATCGACCACCGCTTGTCCCATCCACGAAGCTGCGCGACCTGCTCGGCGACCTTGGTCTTCAGCGCACTTCCCGCCGGAGTCTGGTCATAGGCCGAGATGAGCGAAGGAAGCAGGTCGTCGAAGGCGGGGAGATAGCTGTCGAACGCAGCGCCCATGAGCGTTGACGGCGTAAAGTCCTTCCGGTTGGACAGCACGCGAATGGCATGAACACCTCGCGCATTCTCGGAACCGGTCTCCATGTACGACGGGTAGTTCTCCTTCTTCGGGCTGCTCGCACCAGCCGCCGAGAAGGGCCAGTTGTTCGTGTTGTAGAGCCAGCCGCTCGCTGGGTTCTTGAGGAGTGGACCCTCCTCAACCGAGTGCACACCCTTCCACTCCGTTGCTGGATTGCTGCCGTCGACCGGACGTGTCCAGTCGAATTTTGTGTCGCGCTTGGGGATGAAGTTGGCGTGGAAGTAGGCGATGTCGCCGTCTGCATCGGCGAAGATCGTATTGTTCGATGAGTTGGTATGCAGCTCCATCGTCTTGCGGAACGCGGCGTAGCTCCGCGCCTTGGTGCGCGTGTACGACTGCGTCAGCGCCTTGACTGGCTCCTGCATCAACTTGATCGCCACCCACTTTCCATCGGTGTCGCGAACAACGGGACCGTGGTGCGTGCGGTAGACGGTGAATTCCTTTTTCGCCATGCCGGATGCGGTCTTGTATGGAACGACGATCTTCGTTGCCGTGAGTGGACGCTCGCTGTTTCCGTACTTGTAGACGTAGCCGTCGCCCTTCTTCGTCACCGTCTCCAGATACTCGTCGACGTCGTCGACGCCGCTCGTCGTATGCATCCAGCCTGCGCGATCGTTGAACCCCTGATAGACGAAAAACTGTCCCCACGTGACCGCGCCGTACGCGTTCAACCCCTGCTCGCTCACCATCTGCACTTCGGCACGGAAGAAGAATGAGGTGTGCGGATTGATCCACAACAGCGCGTGATGATTGGCCGTGTTCGACGGCGCGATCGCAAAGCCATTCGATCCGCCGGGCTCGGCGGGCATCTCATACGGCTGCGTCCTGTCCACCTGCGCGCGGCTGATGGAGCGCTTGCCATAAAAGGCCTCGAGCTCGCGCAGTCCGACTTTCTCGATGTCTCCGCCGATGCTCCCTTCGCTGAAGGTGAGCGCCATCCATGGCTCGAAGTGCGTGATCACGCGCGGCTTCACCGCGGGATGCTTGTAGAGATAGAAATTCAGGCCGTCGGCCCACGAATTCATCAGCGTTTTCAGGAACGCGGGGCTGGTCTTGTATTTCGCCCGCATGCTGTCGGGATCGATGAACAGCTTCATGCGAAGATCGCGATAGATCTCAGCCTCGCCCTCCGCTTCGGCAAGACGCCCCATGGAATTGATGAAGTTGGTCTCGACACGATTGAAGTCGTCCTCGGCCTGCGCGTACATCAGGCCGAAGACGACGTCTGCATCCGTCTTGCCGTAGATGTGCGGAATGCCCCAGTCGTCGCGGATGATCGTGATGGTCTTGGCCTGCTTCTCCCAGCGCGCGACGTCTGGGTCGGCGGCGCCGGCGGGCGAGCCGGATACGCACAGGAGCGCGATCAGCGGCAGGACGAACAGCTTCATAGGTGACTGCATTTTGGGTAGGCACGAGAATATCGACGCGCCCAAAGATGCGAGCGGGCGTTTGTCTTGACCAGCCTGCCCCGCTCTCGCCATCGACGCTGCGGGACCCGCGGCGGTGCTCAAGTCCCGATGTTCTTCTCAACGCAGCCGGGGCGCCGTACGTTGTCTGAGGACAAGGAGATGACCCCATGCAATCACCCCGCCTACCAGTGCGCGCACTTGCGGTAATGGCGATGTGCGCCATCGCAGACCGCAGTGCGGCAGCTCAAGTAATCACTCCGGCACCTGCCGCACCGGCCGCTGCCGCGACCGTGGCCAACCGGCCTCGGCGCAGCGAAGCAGATGTGCAGTTCATGTCCGGCATGATCCCGCATCATGCGCAGGCCGTGCTCATTGCCGGATGGGCGGCGTCGCACGGCGCGCGCACAGACGTGCGCATTTTGTGCGAGCGCATTGTTGTCGGCCAGCGCGACGAAATCGCCTTGATGCAGTTCTGGCTCATGG
>JBDTMO010000016.1:0-19339 GCA_039934235.1 bacterium
TGGTTCTTCTCTTTACGGGTGCGACGCCAAAGATAGGCGACGGTCTACATGGTGTCACTCTGCACTTCGTTGAGAATCGCAGCGATGTCGGGATAGCCGGGCACATCGAGTGTGTCGTACCACATGCCCACGTGTCCGAAGGGCTCGGTGCCGGTTAGCGTCACTACTTGGTCGGCGATGTCGCGCAGGGTAGCCAGGCCTAAGGGAGACGCGGCTGGCGCGGCGAGAATGATTCGTCCCACGCCGGTGGCGCGGAGTGCGCGGATGGCGACGCGCGCTGTGGAACCGGTGTGAATGCCGTTGTCGACGAGCAGTACGGTGCGGCCGGCAAGGTCCAGCGGGGCGCGGCTGCCGCGACAGAGCGCGTTGCGGCGATCGAGCGCTAAGAGAAGGTCGTCCACGCCGGCGCGTGCGCCCAGCCCTGCGTCCGCGATGCGTGATTCCAGTTCGGGATCGGTGTAGCGTTGGCCCGCGACCCATGCCGCACTCGTGGGCGTCCCATCTTCGCGCGAGGCGATGAGTCGTCGTGGTACGAGGACGTCGACGGGTAGCGCGAGCATGCGCGCCACTTGCACTGCCGCGGGTACGCCGCCGCGTGCGATGCCTAACACCACGGTGTCCTCGCGCGCGCGCCAGACGGTGAGCGCTTCGCCGAGGGCGCGTCCGCCGTCGCAAAGATCGTCGAACTTATGTGTCCGTTGGTTCATGACAGCAACGTAAGCGCGAAACTCCTTGCTCCGCACTGAAGTGCGCAGTGGCCTCGCCGCGCTGCAGTTCCTGTGCAACGACCGACTCGGCATCGGTCTCAACTTTGGCGACGTCGTCGTGCCAGCAAAGCGGCAACGCTGTCTGCCAGGCGTGTCAACGGTCGCGTCCCCGGAGTGTTTAGGCGCGATGAACGTGTCGGTGTGCGAACGTGGATTGTGGAGAGTTCACGACGTGTCGTCGGCGTGCTTTGCGAGTCTGGCCGGTGCAACAGCGAACGCTCCGCGCTTTGCGCGAACGATGTCGATGTTTGCAGCCTTCGCGTTCGGCTGCCTGAGTTCCACAGCTCGCAACCACGGGCTGGTGCGAGGTTACCTTCCGTTGGCGTCGCTTGTAAACGAGCGATACATCCGCGCGATGAGCGGCCGCCTTGATCCTGACCGTCCGGCATGGACGCGAACAGGATCTCGATCGTACGACAGCGTTCCAGCCGCCAGCCGGCGTATAAGCGAACGCTGAAGCCACAAAGGGTTTATTGAATTGTGATCGCTTCGCGATCTCTCTTAGATGGCCCCTTTGCAGCTCAGCTGGGGCGTATGCCGACAGGCCCGCGGAATCCAGAGGAGTCGAATGCCACCAGACACGCCTCGCTATTTCCAGCTGCTCGCTCGGTTGCTCCGACCGTTCCCCGACTTTGATTTTGGCTTTATCAAGCCGGTGCGATCCCGGGCGGTCGCCGCCTTGCGCCTCGAAGAAGGCGACCGCGCGCTGGACCTCGGCTGCGGCCCCGGGGGAAGCCTGCCCTTGCTGCGCGCGGCGGTCGGCGCGCGCGGCGAAGTCATCGGCGTCGAGATCAGTGCGCGCGTGGCCGCGCTGGCCGAACGACGCATCGCTCGACACGAGTGGACGAATGTACACGTGGTCGTCGCGCCGGCGGAACGCGCGACGTTAGCGGGCGTCTACGACGGCGTGCTGATGTTTGCCGCGCCGGACGTATACGCCTCGGAGGCGGCGTGGGCGAACCTCCGGCACGTCCTCCGTCCGGGCGCCCGCGTCGCGTTTTTTGGCGCGAAGACGTCCCGCGGTCGAGGCGGGTGGTTGCTGAACGGGCTCCTGCGAACGGCGATCGCGCGCTTGTCGTTCGCGACAACCCCGGTACCGACGGACGCACCGTGGGAACAGGTGCCACCTGATCTGCAAGAGCTACAGGTCCACGAGTACTTCTTCGGTTGGATGTTCCTCGCCTCGGGGACGTGGGCGCCGAAGCTGTCATGACGTTCGTTCGGATTCGATTTACACAAACGCTAGATCACGACCTGCGCTCTGGACGCGGCCAGAGTCATTCTCTCAAAGCGGCAGAATCGCGACCTACTCGAACTCGGCCGCCACTTCACGAATGAGCGGCCTTAGGGTCCAGTGCTGCGAGTGCTCTTTCCGCCGTCGACACTCCCCGCTCTGCCAAGACCCAGAAGCTCCATCTCCGCATCGATCAGCTGCGACGAAGCATCCTCGCCACATTGCGGATCACGCTCTTGGCACGCGCGGCGCGTCCGGGAGGATGCACGGCATCGTAGTGCGCGAACGTGTGCGCCTCACGCGCCGCCAGGAGCTGGAGTCGTGCCCAACTCTTTCCTCGACGAGGCATTTGCCAATCGACTCGCGTGTGTGGGAAACCGCACCACCGTAAGATGTCCTGGAGCACCCTATCGCCCGTTGGCAGCCACGCCAGTCCGTGCACGCCGGACATCGGGAGCGTCTGGCTCTCGGGATTCACCATGAGCGCGTCGACGCCACGCACACGACGCATCGCCGTATTGATGACGAGCAACTCCGACGTAAGATCCGCCGCGATGCGAAGTCCGGTCATGGGATCAGGAAGGTGATAGAAGATCCCCATGAACAGGGTGACGTCGAAACGCTCGAGTCCGAGGTCCGGAAGTGTGGCGAGATCGCGGACTTCGAACTGCATGTCGTCACTCGGCACGTGCCGCGCGAGAAACCGCGCCTGTCGTATCCAGTGCTCTCGGACATCGAACCCGAAGCAGCGCGCCGCGCCGAGGCGCTTGGACGCGAAGAGATTGCCGCCGGCATTGCACGCGCAGTCCAGTACCGACCGTCCCTCGAGCCCCGTCGGGAAGATGTCCCCAAAGAGTCTCCGGATGTTCAACTCCGGCTCGAATATGGTAGGTGTGCCCAGCTCGGACGGGTAGGTTCCCGGCGGCACAGGCTCGCCGGTGCGTATTCCCGGAGCAATCTGGACATCATGATGCCAGGGCCCGAGCTCGATGATTTCGGAACGAAGCCGATTGGCATCCATTGCGCACGAGGTGTTAGAAGTAGCCCTGCCAATTGCGGTCCTCGGCGCGGCGACCGACGCCCCTCGTCTCGAACCTACCGTTCGTGAAGCGGACAGCAACCATGATGCCGAAATTGAGTTCGACTGAAAGCTCTCGTTTTCCGCAACGTAAAGGACACGGCGCGGCGTTTGCTCCGACTCCAGTGACTAGCCTCGTGAGCGTTTGCCGGCCGCAGTAGTATCCGCGGGAGAGAAAGGGGATAAGAAGCGGCCAAATGCTACGTACGACAGCACCACCATCATCGAGCGCGTGCTCCGCGCGCCGGCTCACTTTCCTGTATCAGGATGGGCTGGTGCTTGCCGCGACATTGCGGGGAATGGATGCCGTCGGCTTCCTTGGTTCCGAAGCACCCACCGCATTGTCGCGGAGCGCGTACGCTCACCTACGCGTGGGGTTCCACACGCTTGCGCAGGCTGGCTGGCTCGCGTCGGTGCCTCAATCGCCTCCCCAAAGCACCGCCCTCGATTGGTCCGCCGCGGGCCGGTCGGTGCTCCTGCATCGGCACGCATACACCCGACTGGGCAACTACCTCCGCTGCTTCACCAATACGAGCGCCGAAAGCTGGTCTTGGCCATGGAACCAACCTGTGCGCGAGGAGTTCGCGGCACTCACCGTATTGGCGAGCGCTCGCTGGCATCTCGACGACATACCTCTCGACGTCCGAGAGCAGGTCCTTGCGCATCTCGATGGAGCGTTGGCGATTCCCGCATTGCTCTGGATGGACGCAAATAATCGTCTGCAACAGCGGGGTCCCGCACTGCCGGACGGTGAGTTTGGGGCGGCGATCGCGCGGCTGCTGCGCGTGCTCGGTTGGCTCTCGCTGGAGGGGACGTGGACGCCGCACGGTTTCGACAGCCTGCCGTTCGTCCCGCATCTCGGACTCGCCGGTTCCTACCTCCCCCTGTTTGCCCACCTGCCTGACCTGTATTCCGGCGTACCAAGCGGCGCAGTGAACGCACCAGCGCACGGAGAGTGGCACGTGCAGCGCACGCTGAACGTTCGCGCGAGCACAGCCGCACACCGCCGCTATTTTGCCGACTCGGACGCGATCATCGCCGCCGTCCTCGATCGCGAACCGTTGGCACTTCAGCCACGCTTCGTGCTGGACGTGGGCTGCGGCGACGGAACCTGGCTGGCACGCATAGCCGAAGCGGTCGTGCCTGAAACGCGACGTGGACGCCAACTCGACGAACATCCGCTGCTACTTGTCGGCGTGGACCCGTCTCCAGTCGCGCGTGATCGCGCGCGCCAAACACTGGCGGCGGTGAGTGCGCACGCGCTGGTGCTGCCCGGGGACGTGGGCGATCCCGACGGGTTGGCCATCGCGCTCGCCAACCACGGCCTCGCAATGACGGACGGATTGCACCTCCACGCCTTCGTCGATCACGATCGTGCCGTGCGTACCGCAGATTTTGCCGGGCCCGAATCCGAGACGGCAACGGGAAGCCCTTATCTCGACGATTTCGGCGACGGTATCGGGCAGGCCGACGTGGAAGCCGATCTCACCGCACATCTCGCTCGCTGGGCCCCTCACATTGGACGACATGGCATGGTCATGCTGGAGGGCCACAGCGTGCCAGCAACCGTATCGTCCCGCCACGTCGGCGCGCATCACGCCATCGCGTTCGAGGCCTACCACCGATACTCGCAACAGTATCCCGTAGAACGGCACGCCTTTGTGCGCGCACTTCGCGCTGCTGGGCTCACGCGCGCCGCAACCGGCGCGCGCCAGTACCCCACCACGCGCCCCTTCGTCTCCGTGAGCCTCGATCACCTGCTCCCGGACAATCCAGCCGATCCGCTTCCGCGCGCTGCGCCAGATGCACCGCGTGCCGACAGCTGGACTCCTGGCCCGGCGGCGGACCTGGACGACGGACGCGCGCTGCATGCGTTGCTGTACGAGAGCGGCAACGTCCGCTATCCGCGGTCGTGGTGCGCTGCGCCGACGAACACCCTGATCACTGGCGCCGTACGGGCCATCGAGGCCCGAGTCGAGGAGCTCGGCGCTGGCGGTGTGGTGCGAGTCTGCGACTATGGCACAGGCACCGGGCTCGCCGCCATTGAGCTGCTCAAGGCTTGCCGCGAGCGAGGGATCGACGAACGCCTCGCTCGCCGCGGCGCCGAGCTAGAGGTCCACCTGCTCGATATTCCTTCCAGCTGGTTCGCGCAGGGCCACTCGCTGCTCGGCAATTGCGCATTCACTCGCTTCCATTCGCTCACGGATTCTGCCGGACGCTTTCGCCCGTTGCTCGAGGTGACGGGCGGACGACGGATGGACGTGATCATGGCAAGCATGGTGTTCCACCTTGTTCCTTTCAAGGCGCTGGAAAGTCTCGCCGCCGATTTGGCGCGTGTCGCCTCGCCCGGCGGGTTCTTATTTTGGAATGCCCCTGACCTGGGGCCTGCATCGCCTTGGTCGGTGCTGTTTCACGATCCCAACCGCGCGTTGCGCGCGCAGTGGAAGGCGATGCTCACCGGTGCGATGCCTGTCGATACCGCAGCACGGAAAGCGGCCGTTCGATGTGTCCGTCGCGATGCATCAGGCCAGGCACTGATTGACGATGCGCGCGCCGATCGCCGGATTCTTTCGCGTCCGCATTCCGGACAGTCGGTTGCCGACGCCATGTCGCGCTGGTTCAGTGGAACGGTGTCCACCCAGCTGCACGAGATGAACGAGGGCGAAGTGCTCGACGCGCTGCGCGTTCCCTCGAACCAGAGGGAATTCCTCCCGGAAATCGTGGATGATGACATCAGGTGGGCACTCATCGAGGAGTTGATGAAGGACGTGATTCTCCCCACGCTGCGGGCTGGCCCGGCCGGCGGCGGATCGGGTCATTCCGTACAGTGGACGCTCGGCGAACATCGAGTGACCCATGCAGGATGAGCCGGCGGAAATCATCTATTCGGCTGACCCGGAGTTGCGCCACCCGCGTCGATTCCTGGCTCGCGTAGCGGAGGATCTCCGTGCGACTCCGCGCGTCGCATGGCGCGTCTTCCGACGCAACATGCAGGTCAGCTACAGACGATCACTCCTGGGCTATTTCTGGCTGCTGCTGCCGATGACGGCTGCGACCCTGCTGTGCCTCTACCTTCAGTCGCACCGCATCATCGCCGTGGGCGACACAGGCGTGCCCTATCCGCTCTATGTTCTCACTGGAATGGCGTTTTGGCAGCTGTTCGCGGAAGCGCTCAACGGGCCGCTGCAGCGGCTCAAGGCGGAACAACTGCTGATCACGCGGAGCCGCGTGCCGCATGAGGCGTTACTCCTGGCGGGGGCGCTCGAGCCACTGCTCAACTGCATGGTCCGGATACTCGTTCTGCTTCCGCTCTTAGTGGCCTACCATGCATTTGGCGGTGCGATCGTGCTACTCCTTCCAATAGCGCTCGTCGCACTGCTGCTGCTGGGAACAGGCCTGGGCCTGTTGATCGCGCCGCTCGGCCTGCTCTACGATGATGTCGGCCGCGCGACGACGCTGGTCTTGAGCTTCTGGTTCTTCGTGACGCCCGTGTTGTATCCCGCTCCAGGCGGAATCATCTCCGTGTTGAATCCCGTGACGCCACTGCTCGACTCCGCGCGCGCGTGCCTGATTGGTGGAAGCATCGATCGTGGGTTCGTTGCCTCAGCGCTCTTCGCGCTCGTGGTCACGTTGTCTGGATGGGTGATGCTGCGCCTCGCGCGACCGCACGTGATCGCACGACTGGGATGAACTTGCCCGCGCGCTTGATCAGCCGAGCCCGCGCACTCCTGCGGCCCGCGAAGCGCGCGTCGGGTTTGCTGTTCGTGTTCCAGGGCCGTCAGGGTTTTCGCGTCGGCATGGGTCAGGGTCTCTATGCCGAGGAGCCTGCGTTCCGGTCCAGCGTCGATCACTGCGCGCGGGTGATCGAGGACCGGCTCGGCATCAACCTCGCCGCGGGGTTCTACGACGCCGATGCTGCCCGCGCCGCGCATGCAAACGAGCTCCATTCCATTCTTACGCACGGCTTGCTGCACATCGGGCTTGCCGAACTGTGGAAGTCTAAGGGAGTCGTGCCGGACGCGACGATCGGCCTTAGCCTGGGCGAAATTACCTCGACGGTGGCGGCCGGGATGCTCACGCCCGCGGAAGCCATCACGGTGGTGCAGGTGGCCGCACAGTGGGATGAACGCCTCCTCGCTCGCGGCAAGTTGCTCCTGCTCCAAACCGACAGCATCACGGCGCGTGAAATTTGTCGCACGAGCCCCGCAACACTCGAGTGCTTCGCCGAATACGGCCCGACGACCGTGATTGTCTTCTGCGCCACGGCAGACGTCGGGTTCATTGCGTCGTATCTCGAGGCGTGTCGCATCCAGTTCGACATTCACCGTGGCGATTACGCGTATCACACAGCGCGCTTCTCAGACTGCAAGGATCAGGTCCTGACGGATCTGGCGCATCTTCGGCCCCGGCCGCCGACCTGCGCTTTCTACTCGTCGCTTCGCGGGGGCCTCCTTCCGGCAACGGCATACACGGATGCCGGTTATTGGTACTGGATGCTGGCGCTGCCCGTCTGGTTCAACACCGCGTTCGAAACCGCGCTGCGCGACGGCTATGACGTCGTGCTCAACATTGGCCCGCATCCCTCGCTTGATTCGTACCTGCGCGAAGCCGCAGCCAAGGTCGGAACCACTCCACTGATCCTGAACTCGCTCCATGATGATCAACCCGAGGAGCAGAGCTTTGCGGCAGCGCTGGATCGACTCCGCGCGCTAGGGTTGGCGCCGAGGCGCGCTGGATACGGCGGTACCGGTAACGTCTCTCCCGAGACGGCAGACTTTGGCGCGGCGGCGACTATCCGCGATCCCTATCCGCTCCTGGAAGGTTTGCGGGCACTGGGGCCAGTCCATTTCCTGCCACACCACGGCTACTGGCTCGTGCTCGGCCACGACCTCGTCGTGAGCGCGTTGCGCCAACCTTTGCTCTTTACCAGCGAGCCGGCACGTGGTCTCGATCCGGTCCTGCTTGCGGCGGCGCCGGAGCAACATACGCGGGCACGACGAATCCTCGGCGCCAGCTTTACGGCGGCTCAGATGAGCAAGCTCGAGACTGAAGCCACAGTGATAGCAGATGCGCTGCTCGATGTCGCCAGTACTACCGAACCATTCGATCTCGTCAGCGGGTTTGCGGTACCGCTGTCCGAGCGGGTGGCGACCCGCTTCCTTGGTCTTGCTGATGCCGACGTCGCGAACGTGGAGCGTGTGGTCGGTGGAAATCGGTACGTTCTCGACTATGTGCCGGCGCTCCAACGAGTCTTCGCGCAGTACGTCGCGCAACCGCCGAATCCCGATTCGTTGCTCGCTCGGATGACGGCTGGCCATGACGAACGGTTCGAGCTCGCGGAGGCGGCGAGCATCCTAACGCTGATGTGGGTGGCGGGGACGACGACGAGCGGAATGCTGATTGCCTCGGCCGCTCGGGCTCTTCTCTACCAACCCGACCTCGGCGCTGAAATCAGGGAGCAGCGGGAGCTGATCCCGAGTCTCATCGAGGAGACGCTACGGCTCGATCCGCCGGAGCAGACGCTTTGGCGCCGCAGCAGCGCCGACCTCCTGCTCGGCGGCGCTGCTATTCCGGCAGGAGCAGAGATTCGACTGAGTCTTGCGGCGGCGAACCGCGATCCGGCCCATTTCCAGAACGCTGCAAGCTTCGTGTTGCGACGCAAGAAGGCCAATCTCGCTTTTGGCGGCGGCATCCATCATTGCATTGGCGCCGGGTTGGCACGATTGACGGCGCGCGTTGCGCTCGACAGGCTGATCGCGCGCCTTCCAGATTTGCGGCCGGTATTGCCCGTGGACCGTCTCGGTTACGCAAGCTCGGACCACTTCCGCGCGCTCACCGCGCTTCCGGTGACGACCGGAGCTGTACAGTCGCGATCCGATGCCTGATCAGCTCCTGACCGTCACGGGCCTGTCCAAGAAGTATTGCCGTACCACCGAGCGGAACCTTCGGTACGGAGTGGCCGACATCGCGAGCGAACTGTCTCTTGGCAGCCGTCAACGCAATCTGAGGCCCGATGAGTTCTGGGTGCTCGACGACGTTTCGTTCACACTTGGGCGCGGCGAATCACTCGCGGTCGTGGGCCGGAATGGCGCGGGTAAGACGACGTTGCTGAAGCTGTTGTTTGGGTTGATCAAACCCGATCGCGGGGAGATTCGCCTGCGCGGGCGGGTCGAAGCGGTACTGGAGCTCGGCGCTGGCTTCAGCCCGGTTCTTAGCGGCAGGGAGAACGTGAATATCGGCGCCGCGCTGCACGGACTCCACGGCGCCGCGGCGCGGCTGCTGCTCGACGAGGTCATTGCGTTCGCGGAGCTCGAAGACGCCATCGACGCCCCCGTTCAGGCGTTCAGCTCTGGCATGCGCGCGCGGCTCGCGTTCAGCCTTGCCACGCACTTGACGCCGGACATCCTGATGATCGACGAGGCGCTGGCCGTGGGGGATATCGGGTTCCAACGGAAATGCGTGGCGCGCATGCGCGATTATCTGGCGCGGGGCGGCGCGCTGCTGTTCGTCTCGCACAGTGCGTTTCAGGTACAGGCGGTGTGCGAACGCGGCATCCTGCTCGAGCGGGGCAAGGTCGTTTTCGCCGGTAGCGCGATTGAGACGCTGAACCAGATGTTCGAGGCCAATGCCATGCGGGCAGATGAGGCGGATCGGCTGGTGAGCCGCCCGGATGTGCCGATTGTCATCGAGGCGATCGACGTACGCGGCGTGGATGGCGGGCCAGCCACCACGGGCGCGCCGGTCGATATCGTGTTGCGCTATCGGAGCACCGTCGAAGTCCCGGTCGTGTGGGGTTTCGTGATCATGACTGGCGATCAATGGGTGTGCGCTGCCGGCGCGTTCTGCGCCAACCCGTTCATCCTCAGTCGTGCTGCGGGCCAACTGCGGTGCCGCGTCGAACGATTCGCACTCATGCCTGGCCACTATGTCGTGCGTGCGGCGATCGGCGAGCCAACGACATCCCAGCCGCTCGCCTCGCTTGGCTGGCATCAGGAAGGTACGGCGCTGCAGGTGAAGGGCGATGCCGATGCAATGATCAACTTTCAGATGCAGCTGAATCAACTGGTCGTCTTAGACGCGAATTGGGCGTAGGGCTCGTCCGCCTGTCTCTCTTACACACCGGAACCGCAAATGCTACCTTCCGCAATGCAGCCGATGCCGCGGCTCAAGGATCCACGTCTCGAGGAGAACCTCGAACGAGATGGGTACGCCGTCGTCGACGACTTGCTTGACGCGCGGGAAATCAGCCGGTTGCTCGAGGCGTTCAAGACGCACGATTCGCCCCTTCATCGGCAAGGGTTCGGTGCGTCGATATTGAGCCCGGACTTCGCGTATCGCGCTGCGGTGGATCTCGACATCAAGGCCGCGTTCGCGCCAAGGATCGATGAGGTTTTCAACGGCTATCGGCACTGCTTTTCCAACTTCCTGGTGAAGGCACCGCAGGCTGAGCACGGGGCGCCGCTGGACGGAGAAGTGGCACTGCATCAGGACCCCACCTTCGTGGACGAGTCGCGCTACCAGGCGCTCAACATGTGGTGTCCGCTCGTGGATACGAACCTCACCAACGGCTGTCTCATCGTTGCGCCGGGCACTCACCGCCTGAACACCGGCCCTCGCGGACCCGGCACTCGCTTTCCGTACCAGGAGCTCGCGGCGTCGTTCAAGCTGCGTGCGATGCCCATGAAGGCTGGAAGCGCAATCGTCTTTTGCCAGAAGATGTTTCACACGTCGCAGCCGAACCGTTCCGCAGAAACGCGCGTCGCCGTGGCGGCACTCTGCGCCCCTCGCGACGCGCAACTCTTCTGCTACTTCCCAGACGCAAAGCACAAGCGTATGGAGGTGTTCGAAGTCGACGATCTTTTTTACACGCACTACATCTTCCGCTCCAGGCCGGAAGGCGTGCCGCGCGTTGGCGTCGTCGACTACTGGCATGCTCCACTCACCGCGAGGCAGTTGCCTGGCTGAGCCGCCGATGCTCGCGGCGGCGATCGAGCGGGGCACCGCGTTTCTCGCTGCACGCCAACTTCCGAGCGGCGAGTTCGTGTGCTACCGCTCGACGGATGCCACGCTGAAGACGGCACGCGAGACGGACAGCTCACCCTTCCCCACCGCGCTCATCGCGTACTCGCTGGGCTTTGTCGGTTCGTCGGAGTCGAGGGCGATGCTCGCGCGCGCGATGACATTTTTTGTCGCGGAGATGGAGGGACCCGGCATGTGGCGCTACTGGACGCGCGCGCATGTGAATCACGGCATGATCCCCGTCGATCTCGACGACGTGGCCTGCGTGTCGTACGTGCTGCGCCGCGAGGGCGTGCCCTTCCCGTCGAATGCGCGACTTCTCGCCGCGAACCGCGACCGCAATGGCCGCTTCCACACCTGGATCGTGCCGCGTATGCCGCTGCCGCGCAATTTCGCGTGGTGGCGAGTGGCGCTCTGGCAATGGGCCAATCCCGCGAAGGCTCACTACTTCTGGAAGCTCAACGAGTGCGAGCCACAGGACGTGGACGGCGTCGTGAATGCGAACGTATTGCTCTATCTTGGGAGTTGCGATGAGACGCGTGGCGTCGTGCCGTATCTGGAGACGATCATGCGCAACGGCGAGGAGGCACGCTGCGACAAGTGGCACCTGAACGTCTTCACCTTTCACTACAGCATCGCACGCGCCTTCCGCGATGGCGTGCGCTCGCTTGGCGCCATGCGTAACGAAAGTGTGCGACGCATCGTCGAGCACGCACGTCCTGACGGTGGAATCGGCAACTCGGAACTCGACACGGCCCTCGCGGTGTGCGCGCTCGTCGCGTGGCAGAGCGAGTCGCCCGCTCTTCACCGTGCCGTGGACTCATTGCTCGCGCGGCAAGGTGTTGCGGGGGAATGGCCCGCTACCGTGATGTACTACGGCGGCCCCAAGCGCTTCTTCGGATGGGGATCCGAAGAGCTCACCACGGGCTTCTGCCTCGAGGCGCTCGCGAGGTTCCGCATGCATGTCTCGAGTCGAACGCCGGAGTACGCCGGCCCATGACGCGCCACCTCATTCACATTGGTTATCCCAAGGCCGGCTCCTCATTCCTGCAGCTGTGGTTCCAGCAGCACCCCGACCTACGGTACGTACCGGGTGGCGTGGCGGGTTTTCACTCCGTGTATGAGATGTGCCGACGGTCGGGCGAATCCTACAGCTACCATGTGACCAGTAGCGAGTCGCTGTCCACTCCCTCCGATTCTGCGGGCATGGTCGGGGCACATGGACCCGGCGAGAGGGATATCCCGGACGTACCGATCAGGGAGCGTCAAGCGCAGGTGTGCGCGCTTCTCCGGGACCTCAACCCTGGCTCGCGCGTGCTCATTGTTACGCGGGGCTTCAGGGGAATGATCCTCTCGAGCTACTCTCAGTTCGTGCGTAGCGGTGGCCGTCTTGGCCTGGAGGCCATGTGCTCGAACCTCTCTGCCACGGTGGGCCGCGACGAGGGTCACTACTTCGACTACGACTACCTCATCGGCCTGTACATCGATGCGTTCGGCGACGAGAACGTGATCGTGCTGCCGTACGAGTTGCTCCGCGACGATCAGGACGCGTTTCTGCGCACGCTGGAAGAACAGCTCGGGGTGCGCCACGCGCCGGTGGAGAGCGGTCGCGTAAACGAATCGCTGTCGCCCGAGGATCTGTATTGGTATCCGCGTATCTCACGTGCAGCCGCGACGGTCTCCTCGGCGCTTCCACCTCGGTTGGGGAACGCGCTCTACCGGCGGTATACGGAGCGAACATTCAATGCGCGGCTTGGCCTGATCGTGCGTGTGTTGAGCCGAGCAACGCCAGGCCGCGAGGTCACCAGAGGCGACGTGCCGGCCAGCGCACTTGAGAGCTGCGAAGGAAGGGCTACGCGGTTGCGCTCGAACCCGCTCTATGCGTCCTACGCCGCAGAGTACTTGTGGACCTGATGAGATGACGGAGCAACTGATCGGTTACGGTCCACCACTGGCGGTGAATCTGTGCCACACGCGGCTCGCGACAGACTGCCCGTAAAACCACAAGTACAGCCGCAGGTCCTCGGCCTGGCGCAGGATGGGTGCGGCAAAGATCACCGAGTGCAGTAATAGCAGAGGAACGAAACGGTGATCATTCACGACGAGCACGATGGCGAACGCGAACGCCGGCCAGCTTCGGTAGAAGGCGAGCAGCGGGATGTACGCGTCGCGCGTGGCCGGCGCGGGATCGTTGAACGTCGCTTGCCAGATATTCGCTCGCCGTAATACCTGCATCACGAGCGCGTACACGGCGAACACGATCACCACGACGGGCGCAGTACCGTACAACGACACCGCGACTGCGCCGAGCGCCGCGAGTTCCGCTGGGAAGACGAGTCGCCGCGCGAGAGTGCCTGCCGCTTCCGAGCCGTGCGCGGTTACGAATGTGTTGACGCCGGCACACCGGTCGTTTGCCTCGTCGATCCGCTGGTGGTAGATGATCCCGCGCACACCGACGAGGAACGACCACACCGTAAGCGCCATTGGAAATGGACGCCAGACAGACGCGCGCATCGCATCGGCAAACACCGCCACGCAGAAGAGTGTGGGCAGTGCGTGGGTATGCAGGGAATCGACAACGATTCCCCACACGCCGCGCTCCTTCATGCGGAGCGGAGGAAGCACATAGATCGGCTGCAGTGCCGCGATGACGATGAGTAGCACTGCCGTCCACGCCGAGATGGCGGCGCCAATCCACACTGCAAGGCCGGCGACCAGCAGTGCGATGGCGACCGCCGCACGGCCGCCTAGTGAAATGCCTCGCCAACGTTGGGGCTTGCCCGCGGCCGCGTCCTGGTCGGCGTCGCCGATGTCGTTCACGACGTGCGAGTACGCCGCAATGCAGATGATGGACGCGAGAAGTCGCGCGAGCGCAGGGTATGCGGCCCGCGGTGGAACCGCGAAGTACGCGATGGACGCGTACACCGCGGCCATGAGCGGTAGCAGGTGATACAACCACCAGTCGCTGGCGCGAACCAGGCGAAGGGCCCCTTTCACATCGGCCTCTGTGGCTGGCGCGTCGCGACACGCGCGACAATCAGTTCACGGTAGATCTCCTCGAGCCGCGATACGTGTTCCGGCAGCGAGAGCGGCGGTTGCGTGCCGGCCGCGAGTCGTTGCAGAAGCGTCCTGTCAGCTGCCAACCGGCTGATGCAAGCGGCGAGAGCGCCCTCGTCGCCCGTGGGGAACAGCAGCCCGTTGACGTCGTGCTGCACAACCTCGGAGATGCCGTCGGCGTCCGATGCGATGACCGGGCAGCCTGCGGCGAACGCTTCATACACCACCAGTGGCGTGTTCTCGCGCCAGAGCGAAGGCACCACGAGCACATCGAGCGAGGCGAGCCGCTGCTGCACCTCGCTATTTGGAAACGCGCCGAGTACCCGGATGCGTGCGTCCCCGCGGGCGAGTGTCAGCACCCGTTGGTAGTACGCCTGGCACGCGTCGGTTTGTCCCGGCGCTCCGGAGATGCTCAGCTCCACACGCGGTGTCAGGAGGAGACGCCTGACCGCGTTAACCGCCACCTCCACTCCTTTATGCTCAGCGAAGCTTCCGATATACCCGACGCGCAGCGCTTGCGTCGAACCGCGCGGAATGTCGCGCGTGGCGCCCTCCAGGTTGATCCCGTACGGAAGCAACTCGATGCGATGAGGAGCGACGCCCCCGTCCACGAGCTTCCGCGCCATGATGCGCGACGGGGCGAGTATGCGATCGATGCGATTGAGCTGCTGACGCAGGAACGGTTGTCGCGCGGAAAGCGCTCGCACCTCCGCAGCGAATCCTGGAGCGATGGGAAGGCTCCTGCTCGAGGCGGCGCGAACACCGAGCGCCAGCATCCAGTCGGGTGCCCGCGCCGCCATGCCCTGGATCGACATCGTGCGGGCTGCACGGTTGGCGGCGAAGTGCCTCACGCAATTCAGCGCCAGCGCGTCGGGCCCCGCACACTCGCCGTTCCCGGGAAGCCGAAGCTGGCTGTATGCGCACACCGGCCAGAAGTCCGTCGCCGTAAAGACCGTTGGCACGCCGCGCTGCACGCACGGTTCCACCAGCGACGCCGAGAGGCGTGCGAGATGGATAAAGTGCACCACGTCGGGCTGCGTTTCCGCGAGGACAGCATCGAACGCGCGGGCGAACAGGCGGTTGTCGTACGAAAGCTCCGCGAGCACGCGCTGGTCTCCCATGGGGTGGAAGGAATGGCGAAACCGCTCCACCCGCAGCCCTTCGTACACGTACCGGTCGAACCGCTGCGCGTCGGGACGCGGCTGGTGTTCCGGGTAACCCGCTACCACCGTGACCTCATGTCCGCGGCGCTGCAGCTCCTTCGCGATCCCGAGCGCGATCAGTTCCGTGCCGGCCAGCGACTCCGGGAGGAACTGATGGACGGTGACGACGATCTTCATGTGCCGTAAGCCGTGAGGTTCGTGAGCGTGACGAGACGCGCTACGCGTGCGGTACTTGCGCCGTGTCCATCGCATGCGCGTAGATCGACATCAATCGTTCGTACGCAACGTCTGAACTGTACCGCTGGAGAAATCGTGATCGTGCGCCGCGCGACACGCGCGCCCACTCGTGCGGGGTGAGCGACATGGCGCGACGAAGCGCATCACGCAACGACATCACGTCGCCAGCCTTGAAGACGATACCGTTGACGCCGTCTTCAACAATTTCGGGAAAGGCGCCGTGGTCCGGAACGATGACCGGCGTTCCGCACGACATCGCTTCCACCAACACGAGCGGGAGACCCTCGTACCAGAGTGACGGCACCACGAGATAGCGACTCGCTGCCATGGCGTTCAACACGCCGGTTCGCTCGATCTTGCCCGTCCACTCGACGTTTCGGTCGGCACCCCATGCCGCCGCGAGGCTCCGTTGCTGCTGCCCGTCGCCGATCATCAACAGGCGCCACGCTTTTTCATCGGCCAGTGCCCAAGCCTGGGCGCAATGGCTGGCACCCTTGCTGTTGACCATGCGCCCGACGAAGACGATGCGATTTGAGCGCGCTTCGTAGCCTGGAAAATTGCAGCCGGGATCGGGAAGAAAGTTGGGCCGAATATGCAGGCGCGCTTCGTCGTAGCCGGCGTCGCGCAGCTTCGACTTCATGAATTCAGTGAGCGCGATCACGGCGTGCACGTTGCGCGTGAGCGTCTTGAGCGCGGCGTGCGTCGCGATGCCCCCCGAGATTACGAGGCCCGCCGCGTGCGAGTCATTGTACCCGCAACCATGAATCAATGCCGGATACGGGAGGCGACCAACGCACTCGTCGCACGGTCGACCATCGCGGAAGAGTGTGGCCGTGGCGCACATCGATCGATAGTTCTGCACGGTCTGCACGACGGCAACGTGCTGCTGTGCCAACGCCCAAGAGACGCTGCCGCTGAGCTGTGCAAACGTGTTGTGGACGTGGACGACAGTTGGACGGCAGCGCTCTACCTGTTTGCGCAGTTCCGCGTAAGAACGGTGCGACCAGATGGCATTCGCGCCGAGCGCGACGCGTCGCAAGCCACGCGCAGTGCCGAACTCTGCATTGGAGCCGAAGAACTGCGTCACCTCGTGCCCTCTCTCTTCGAGTAAGGCACGATCAGCCTCGACAGCAACGTCCTCGCCGCCGCTGCCGGACAGGTACCGATTGTGAACCTGCAGAATTTTCAAAGGCGAAGGCCGGAGGTCGCGCTGAGTATACGGCGAGAGAACTCTAAAAGGAAATCGGCCCTCAGCGGTGCGCGACCGGAACCGCGTCCAGAGACGAGAGAAGCGCGACCAGAAGGCGTTGGGTGACGTGATTGAAGTTGACGCCCAAACGGTGAGGCCAGTCAGTGGTTGATCGCTGGCCTCCAAGTCGTCATCGTGGTGCGGGCGCCATGGACGGATGACTCAGCGCAGGCGACCGTGATCCGGCGCGGCGCAGGGGCCCCGTGCGGTACGATGGAGGAACCGCGCACGTTCATGTGACGACGGGTGCATTAGACTGACAATCAAGGCGACGAGAGGAGAATGATGAGCAAGGTGTTTGTAAACATTGGGCTGAGTCTCGATGGCTACATGGCGCCGGAAGGCATGACCATGGAGAACTGGGAGACGCCGGAGTACAAGGACTGGGGCGCTAAGTGGGGTGCGCTGATGGGCTGGATACTCCCACTGCAGTATTTCCGCGAGAACCTCAAGCTTGGACCCGGAGGCGAAACCGGCCCGGTCAATGACATGCTTCGCAGTACCACGGAACGCATCGGCGCCAACATCATGGGCAAGCGCATGTTCGACCAAGGCGAGCGCGCGTGGCCAGAGGAGGCTCCGTTTCACACTCCGGTATACGTTCTTACGCAAGAGAAGCGCGATCCGTGGGTTCGCCCTGGCGGAACGACTTTCTACTTCATCAATGAAGGGCCGGAGGCTGCTCTCGAGCTGGCGCGGGAGTCAGCGGGCAATCGCGAT
Organism: bacterium; assembly: GCA_039934235.1. Taxonomy (GTDB): domain Bacteria; phylum Gemmatimonadota; class Gemmatimonadetes; order Gemmatimonadales; family Gemmatimonadaceae; genus AG11. The sequence goes on from JBDTMO010000016.1 coordinate 17,525, forward strand.
ATTCGCATTGCCGGTGGAGCAAATGTGATCCAGCAATACTTGAACATGCGTGTCATTGACGAATTGGAAATTGGCCTGGCACCCGTATTGTTCTGCGGTGGGCGCCGCCTGTTCGAGAACCTCAACGAGCCTGGGCCGCAGTTTCGGATTGACAGGATTCTCGATGGTCCGTCTGCTACGCACTTGCGCTATGCGCGTAAGTGAGAGCGGCCTAACCTGTTCCAGTCATTGTTGCGTGTCGCGTGGTACGACGTGGACCCAAGGCCAGAGGAGCGCCATGCCAATCATCGGAATGCATGCGATCATGTACTCAAGGCAGGCGGACGCGATCCGCGAGTTCTTGAGAGATACCTTAGGATGGTCGTCGGTAGATGCGGGGCGCGGCTGGCTCATCTTCGCTGCGCCGCCCACCGAGGTGGCGGTGCATCCCACCGATGGGCCGGCGCATCATGACCTCTACCTGATGTGTGTGAACCTGGAAGCCACGATTGCGGAGCTCTCCGCGAAAGGCGTCAGCGCGGGCCCAATCACGACACAATCATGGGGTCGCCTCACCACGCTCCAGCTGCCAAGTGGCGAGCCGCTCGGGCTCTACGAGCCGCACCACCCTCTCGCCATTCCCGTCGACTGAAGGGGCCACCCGGTCGCGCTGCTACAGTCCGCGATGCGGCGACCGAACCACGTCGCCGCTGCGCGCGCTCGGGGGAACGTTATCGAATTGCGCGTAACGTCCCGTTGCCGAGCCGATGACGTAGGCGGCTGGCAGGACGACTCTCCGCACCAACGCCGGCAGGCCATCCATCGTGCCCTCATCCGCGAAGTGACGCGCGAGGTATGCGACGTCGAAGAGCCCGGGGCGCCCTCCGTTTGCTGACATGCTCGCATACAACAGTGTCATGAACCACTCGAACCGCATCGGCGGATGGATGCGTCCGCGAATGCGCAGCGTGTTCGAGCCCGGATTCCAGAAGCGGTGTGGCACGCCGGGCTCGAACGCTACGGACTCGCCCACCGTCGCGCGCCGCTCGGGCCCATGCGCGCCAGCGCAGGCAATTTCGCCCTCGATGACCATGACGGATTCCCTCTGGTGCGGATGCGAGTGCAGCTGCGGACCCGCACCGGGCAGGATATCGCTTTCCACCTCCATCGCGCCGTCGGGGCCGAGGCCAAGAAAGGTCATGCGTTGGCCGCTACCCGACTCGATCGTGCGCGGATAGGTGCCGATCGACATCATGCTCATGGTTTGCGCGCGACCTCGCCGATGTACGCCCACACGTCGGCCAGTTCGTCATCGGTCATCTTTGCGTAGAACTTCCAGGGCATGAGCTCGGGATTGAGAATTCGCCCGGTTGGATCGACACCGGTGCGGATCGTCTTCCGGAAGTCGTCAACCGACCACTTCGCGGCGATCGAACGGATGTCTGGCCCCGCGGGTTGGCCCGTGCGTCCGCGGAAATCCGCACCGTGGCAGTCCGCACAGGTGGCAAGTGTGACGAGATACTTCCCATACACGGGCCCGGACGCGGCGACGGGTGACACGAGGCCGACGCTGTCGTGCGCGATCGTGCGCGCGGCGAGCGGGAATGCGCCAGTGCCGATGAGAACGCGTCCGAGCACACCAACCTTTCGAGCCGGCAAGGTGGAGCTGGCTGCGGGCAGTGTTGCGAGGTAGGCGGCGACCGCGCGGAAGTCGGCGTCGCTCATGGAGGCGTAGTTCTGGGACGGCATGATGATGAGCCGCCTGCCGTCCTTCGCCACGCCGTGCCTGATCGCGCGGTCCCAATCCTCGGGCGTGTAGTTCGCACCGACTCCGCC
>JBDTMO010000017.1:0-18749 GCA_039934235.1 bacterium
TCGATCCCGGATCGACGACGAAAGGATCTGGTCGCGCGGAGATTCGGTTTTCTGACGGTGAGATCGACAAATACACGTTCATCATCTCGCGGCCGGGTGGCTGACCGTTCAACGTGTCGTTGCTACCGCTCGCGAATGAATGACCACCGGTAGCGTGACGTGCAGTGAGCCTTCGATCCACACGTCCAGCGTCATGGCGCCTTGCTGGGTTGGCACGTAGGTGAAGTCAGCTGTTTCGCCGGGGCCCATGCTCATCGCCGCTGGCTTGGTGGTGCGCAACGCGGCCGGGAGATCCGCACCATCCCGCGCCAGCGGCTTCCAATGCGCGATTCGTTCTTCCGTCCCGAACTTGAAGTGGAGTATTTCGTCAGAGTGAATGCTCACGACGCGTATGCGATTCGTGTCGCCCACCGTCATGTGAAGTGGTGACGGGAACCTGCTTCCGTTCACGAGCAGGAACGCAGGACCTTCCTTGTAAAACATCGGAACACCGCCGCCGCCCGCGACGATCACGTGATCTCGCGTCGTGTCACGCGGTGTGTCGCTCACGATGATGGCGCCGTACATGCCCGAGCCGATCTGTCGCATCTCGTGTAGATGCGAGTGATATGGAAATGTGCCGCTCCGCGGCGGGGTGAACTCCGCCGCGAATGATTCGCCCGGCGGAATGGGCGGCATGATCTTGTCGCCAATCCCGCTGAATCCCGGCACTCCATCCGGGAAGCTTTCAATCTCCAACCCATGCCAGTGCACGCCGCTGGGCTCGTCCATGTTGTTCTTCACAAGGATGCGGACCGGTTGTCCGCGCTTGAGCTCCAGCACAGGTCCGGGAATCGAGATTGAATCGCGCGCCGGCACCTCCGCGCCGGATTGTACAAGAAACCCGTATGCGGTTTGTCCGCCCATCAATCCATTCGGGCGCTTCTGGATGAGCAGGTTGATCATGCGGCGTTCAGCGACGACCGGCTCCTTGTAACCTGGTTTCGGCGTGATGTGCATGCCGATCACCAATCCGCGCATTGTGTGGCCACCCGGCGCGTCGTGCGCCGGCATGGCATGGGCGCCAGCTTGCTGGACGACGAACGCATCGGGTGAACCGTGCAAGCTCACGATCTCACCAACGTGACCCGCGAAGTGGCAATGAAAGACCCAATTGCCTGGCGTCGTCGGGAGGAATGCCAGCGACACCGATCCGCCAATGGGAACCGTGCGCATGTTCTGGAGCGGCTGCAGCGCCGGTGGAACGGCAGTATCCGCGCGAGCACCGCCGTGGCGTGCAACACGATAGTAGAACCCGTGCAGGTGCAGCGGATGTTCGACTGCCGCGGCGTTGATCACGCGAAAGTGAACTGAATCACCTTGCGTGAACGTGAGACGTTCGTTGTATGGCCACGCCTTTCCGTTGAACACCAGCGCGGACTCGAACGTGCGCGTCTTCGGGAAGAAATGAAACCATTCCGTGATCAGCCACACTCGCTCTTGCGTCGACGTGGATGACACGCCAGCGGAGTCGACGATGAATGCACCCGTGAGTTGCGAGTCGAGCCACTCGCGATCGGGGAAGTTCCTTACGCCTTCGATACCGGCCCAATAGAAGTAGTTGCCAACCTTGTCGAGCTTGAACGTGACGTTACGTGTGGCACCGGCAGCGATGTGCAGCGTGTCGCGATCGGCAGGCATGGAACGACGAAGACCGCCAAGCATGACCGCAGAGTCCGAACGATTTCGCAGCGTGAGCCGGACGGTCGTTCCAACCGGCGCACGCAGCAGCGGACCAGGCATTTCCGGCGTCTTCCCCGACTCGGCAAACGCCAACGCGCGCACCACCGGGTCGTGGTCGCCTTCCGGCTGGTAGCCCGCTTCGACGATATCGAGCGAGAGCGTCAGCGTTCCGCCGGACAGCGTGCCCGCAGGGTGCCGGTTGTCGTTGACGCGCGCGATTGGCGTGTTTGCGACTGGGTGCGGGAGTGGAACGCGGGGCGGGGGAGGCAGCACCGATTCCTGAGCCAGCGAGGCACTCGCGATCAGGAATGCGGCCAGCATGGGGAAGGCCATCGTCGGCTCCTCTGGATGTGCAAGCCAAGGTGCCGGACAACTACAGACAATGTCAACCAGCGCCGCCCGACCGTGTGTGGTGGCATGGACGATGACCTCCGGGCCGGCACATGGTCCTGCGACGCGCATCGTGCGTCCGCTCGCGCTTAGTGCGTGTTCGCGCGTGCATCGAGGCTACCGCCTCGCATTTGCTCGCCAGATTGGCGCTTGAATTGGAGCGATCGCAAACCACAACAACGCGGAGGCACCCTGCCCCTGCGTTGTCGGATCGATCATCGTTGAACTTCGATCACGCGATTAGCCGGGAAGCCGCCGAACGTGGCGTCCTCACGAATCAGTTCTGGATTGGGGGCGATGTACACGCAGGTGATCGTGTCCTCGATGACCAAGCTGCGAGTGAGAGCGCCGCCGCATTGGCTTCTCGCGGTCTATGATGTACTTCGGCGTCAGCGTTCCCTTGGCTCCTCGATGTGATTATTGGTGACTCATGGTGGACACGTCGGTTGTGTTCTTGCACGTGATCACCGGATTCCAGTCGGCATAGAGGCCACTCGGGTTGCGCTCCCACACCCAGACGTGCAACGCCCACACGTGAAACGTCGCGTTGACCTTGAAGTCACGACCGAACAGTCGCGGCGGCTGCGACGACGTCCACTCGTCGAGCGGCACGATGTACTCGACGGCCACCAGCTGTAGCCTGCCATTCGCTTCGGGCTCGTAGAGCAACAACTCCGGCTTATCGACGCTCACCGTCCCATCGATGATGGCCGGATTGCCATAGTGGAAACCCATTCCGCCCAACACTGGATCCGACATGCACGGCGTGATCTGCGCGGACCAGCCCGCCGCCTGCGCCGCCGAAAACTGGTGGAAGCTCGAGGTCACCCCTCGGAGCGTCGTAAGATCCTTCTGCTCTTCCGTCTGCGACATTGCGCTGTCCGAGGTCGCCCCCGATCGCTCGGCTCCGATATCGTTGGCGGTCGTGGTCTCAGTGCTGCATGCGCCGAGCAGTATGAGTAGCGCAAGTATGTGCGTTGTCCGTTTCATTGTTGCTCCCGTAGTAGAGTTATCTTTTCAGTCACGGGAACATGAACCGGGACGATTAACTGCTTCTTGGCCTGGAGTTAGCCAGGAATTAGCGCACGAACCGCGATGATCAGAGTTCAACTCCTCGGTGGTGCGTGTCTGCGCTCCGAAAGTGCCCCGCTTGGGGGTCCACCCGCGCAACGCCACCGCATCGCGCTGCTGGCGCTCATCGTCGCGAGCTGGCCGCAGCCGCTGTCGCGTGATCGGGCGATGGCGCTACTCTGGCCTGAGCGAGACCAGCCCAACGCACGCCGGCTGCTCAACCTCGCCGTCCATGTGCTGCGCTCCGCACTCGGTACCGACGCGATCGTTTCCGCGAGCGATGGACTCTTGTTCAATCTCCCGCCGGAGCGTTGCGACCTGCATGAACTGCGCATCGCCATTACCGCAAGGGAGTTCGCGCGCGTCGTCGAGGTATATACGGGACCATTGCTCGACGGATTTCACCTGAGCGAGTCAACCGACTTCAGCTACTGGCTGGACGAACGTCGCAACGAACTGGCCCATGCGTATATCGGTGCGTTGTTCGAGTTGTCTGCGCAGCAAACGCAAGCGGGCGATGTGCACGGGCGCGTGGGCACGTGCTTGCGACTGGTCGCTGCGGATCCGCACTCGGGCAAGCACGCGCGGGCACTCATGCTCGCGCTCGACGCGGCAGGAGATCGTGCCGGCGCACGCCAGCATGCGAACGAGCATGCGCTTCGCCTGCGCGTGGATCTCGGCCTCGAGCCCGACCCTGAGGTACTCGCTTTGGCGGAGGAGCTGCGCCTGTCGACGCCGAGGCGGCAAACCGTGTTTGATGCGCCTCGCCGATTGGCGTCAGTGGCCGTGCTGCCCTTCACCAGCTTACGCACAGACATCGAGCACGAGTATTTCGCGGACGGCATTGCAGAAGACGTGATTGCGCAACTGTCAAAGATCAGCGCGCTCAAGGTGATCTCTCGCGCGTCGGTCATGCAGTTCAAGCAGCGGCCGGCGAGCCTGAAGGAAATCGGTGCGACGCTCGGTGCAACGACAGTGCTCGATGGAAGCATACGTCATTCCGGCTCGCGAGTTCGCATTGTCGCGAAACTCATCGACGTCGAGACCGACCAGTATTTGTGGGCGGAGACGTATGATCGGGAGCTCACGGACATCTTCGCCATACAGAGCGACGTCGCACTGCACATCGCGTCTGCGCTCAAAGGCGAGTTGTCGCGGGAGGAACAGACGCGCGTGCGACGAGAGCCGACACAGAATGTCCAGGCGTACCAACTCTTCCTGCAGGGACGGCAGTGGTACATCAAGTACACGGCAGATTCGTTTCGTCGCGCCATCGAGTTCTTCAACCGTGCAATTGATCGCGATCCCGCGTTCGCCCTTGCATGGGCGAACCTGGCGCGGGCGTACGTCGAGCTGGCTGAAGGCGGTATGGTGGCGCCCGATGTTGTGTATGGGCGCGCGGAAGAAGCGGCGACGAACGCCCTCCGGCTCGACCCGGAACTGGGCGAAGCACATTGCACGATGGGCTACTTGAAGGGCGTGCGCCACTTCGATTGGCCTGGCGCCGAACGGGATTTCAAGCGCGCGCTGGACTTGAGTCCCGGTAGTGCCGACACCTACGATCTCTATGGACGTCTGTGCTCCGCACTCGGACGATATGACGACGCGATTGCATTGCAGCAACGCGCGAGTGAACTGGACCCGCTTGCGCATCGAATGGATGCGGTCACGACACTGCTGCGAGCCGGCCGGTACGATGAGGCCGTACGGGCTGGCGAGGATGCGATTGAAATCGAGCCGAGCTACGAACGCGCACGCGCCACGCTTGGCTGGGCCTACTTCCTCAGTGGACGACAGGACGCCGGTTTAGAGGAGCTCGAACGAGCCGTGTCTCCCACGCGAGATAACACGCTTTGGCTCGGTCAGCTTGGCGCGGCATACGGCATGTCGGGCAACACGACGAAAGCGCGGGCCATCCTGCGAGAGCTCGAAGAACGGGCGCAGGAGCACTACGTGTCGCCCTATCATTTTGGGTACGTCCTCACCGGACTCGGTGACCTGGATTTGGCGGTGGATTGGCTGGAGCGCGCGGTGAATGACCGCGCGGGACCGGCGTATGGTATCAAGGGTTCGTTTCTGTTCACTCCCTTGCACACGCATCCACGATTCCAGGCGTTGCTGCGACAGATGAAGCTCGACTGAGGCTGCACTGTCAGATGTCGCTGCCTGAAAATGGCGCTCGAACGTTACGGTATCGGCTGGAGTCACAAGATCTGAGCAGGCGCTGCGGCGCGCCGTCGTGGTTCAAGGTCCGAATCTGGCGAACAGTGAGGCGCGCACGGCATTTCATGCTGTTGGCCTGCAACGGCGGCAAGACGTGGGTGGCTGTGTTTGACTTTGTCTTCCGTCGGCACCGCTAGTCGAGCGGCAGTATCACGGACGAGCACGCGCGTGTCGGGATCTATTCCTGGTACTCCGTGGGGGGCTACGGGAGATCAGGGGTAGGTCCCGACATTCGCTGCGCCGCTCAACGCGAGGCACGTCTATCGACTGGGTCGCAGCCCGAGTGTCTTGATGTAGCGAATGAGGGATTCGACTTCCGCGTCGCTCAGCACGCCGCGAAACGTTGGCATGCCGGGTTCGAATCCCTGCACAATTTCGCTGGCCGGGTCCAGAATGGCGCGACGCAAATAGGCGTCATCCGCCTTGCGAACGGCGCCCGTGCTGAGCTTGACGTTCGATCCGAACAACCCCTTGAACGTTGGGCCAGTCTTGCCCGCGGTCGTTCCGTCGATGGAGTGGCAGCCCACACACGCCTTCTGCTGGTAGAGCGTCGCGCCCAATGTCGCGGATGGCGCTGCCTTTGATGTCGCGACGACCTTCGGCTTTGCGGCCGCCGTGCGCTTCATGCTCGCACGCCAATCGAGTGATCCAAAACCTGCACTCTTGAGATCCATGGGGTCGATCGCATTCGCCGTCAGATACAGCGTATCACGTAACGTCTTTCCCACTCGGCTCTTTACGTTGTAGGCAAGCTGCATCTGCATCACTGGCTTCATGTCCGGCACGACGAGCAGCACGGTGTGTCCGTCGGACGAAAGGTGCGCGCGCAGTGGGAGCGTCTCCTGACCGGCCGTTCCGTCCATCTTGAAATGACCCGAGCCATATGCGGAGCTGCGCACGTAGTTCCAGCGCTGGAGCTGATAGTGCGCGGCGTTTGTGGCCGCGGCCGCGTCGAGCGGCGTCGCAAAGCGGACAAGGATTCCTTGCTGGCCACTGTGGACCGCAATGGGCAGTGTGCTCGGACGCCCGGTGTAACGCAGGCGGATCAGGCTCGACACCTCGGTTGCCTTGGAACCCCACACGCTGAATCCAGCGAGGTAAATCTGGCCATCGTTAGGGCCTTCGCGCCCCTTCAGCGTGGGCGCGCGATAGTCACCCGGCAGCGCGATGAGCGCGCCTTGCACGCCCTTCTGCGTACTGTCGACATACACGCGGAACGGGCCGGGCCGGCCGTACGAGAGATGGACAAGGGCATCTCCACCGAACCCCATCTTGTCGCCAGACGACCAGACTTCACCTGCGCCGGACTGATCGACCTCATGCGGAATCCAGAGAAGCGGCAAATCCGGGGTGGGCGGAGTTCCCTCTCGGTGTGCGGACGCAGGCACTCCGTAATAGCCGCCGTCGCGCAGGAAAAAGATTGGCGTCGACGGAACGAAGTTGCCCTGCTGATCCGAGGCAGCCAGTGCGCCACTCCGCGGATTGATGCCGAGTATCGGTTCGCGTAAACCGGTGGCGTAGGTGCGAATGGAGCGGCCGTCGGCAGAGACTTCCTGGATTGTGCCCGCCTGATCCGAGCCGGCACGAAAGCCCGTCATGATCGCTGGCGACGTCTTGGGCCCAAGGTCGAGCGCGCTGCCGATGGCGAGATAGAAACCGCCGCCCGGTTTGGCAGCCATCCCCAAGGGAAATTCGCGCGACTCGCCCGACTGGTGGCTCAAGTTGCTGAAGTTGTCGTAGCGGTCGGCCTCGCCGTCGCCGTTGAGGTCGAGCAGCCTGACGATTCCCTGCCGATCATGCACATAGATGGTATCGCGCACGATGTTGATATTCAGCGGCTCGTACAGGCCGGACGCGTAGCGCTTCCACTCGAGCTTCTCGAGGCCGCGATCGATTCCGGATACGAGCCACACATCACCCTCGAACGTCACGACGGCAGCGCGCCCATCGCGGAAGAAATCGATGTCGGCAACGCGCACGTTACGGCGCCAGGGATTGGCCAGCGGCAGCGTCAGATGATCGACGACGTAATCCGCCGTGTCCGGTGACGGCGCTCCGCGCGTCGCCACCGTCGCTGCCCAATGCGGCGCGCCACCCGTCTCGAACTCGGCCATTCGAACCGGCGCCGCGAGCATTGTGGTCATCGCGCGGCGATCAGCTTCAAGCCCGCGCCACGCGACGACACGGAAGCGCGACGCAGGCGACCCTGCCGGAATGCGGAGCGTGATGTAGCGGCTGGAGTCCACCTGGAGTCGCGCACCGGCAGGCGCATCGACGAGGGCCACTGCCGTCACGGTGTCGCGCATGTGAAGGAGTGCCACGTTGTCGATGATGTCGGCGGCGCCGCCTCCGACTTCAGCGACGACGAGCGCCAGTGGCGTGCTCACCGCACTCGTCTGGAATGTGCGGGTTACACCAACTTGCCCGGCGGACACAAGGCTTCCGAGCTGCTCGTGGATCTCTGTGCCCGCGACAGTATACGAAAGCACGGCTTCGTTGCCGGAGACGTTCAGTCCGTTCCAACGTCCCTGCTCCGCTGCGATCGGGCCGCGACCCATCGCGACCGGATTCGGACCCGGCGCGCGCGGATCGCGAAAATCGGGCTCGGTGCTCGTCCACCCGGGATAAATGCCGGTCGCGATCATTGGCTTCCCGAGCACGCGCGAAATTGCGTTGTTCTTGTTTCCCGCCTGTTGATACGAGATCTGCGCCATGGTCGTGAGTGAGACGAACTCACCGCGCCAGACGGCCGCCACTCGCAGCAGGTCTGTGTCGAAGCACGCGTAGGTCTCGTTGCCGAGCATGAGGATCACGCAGCGGACAGCGAGGTTTCGTTCGGGGAACGCGGCGCCGAGTTTTCCGGCGTCGATGGTCGAGACGATGAACGGAAAGCCCGGCTCGACGTAATCGGCGTACGGGTTCTGGATACCTTGTGCGCCGAGTCTGGTTGTTGCGACCAGGATGGCGGCGCACACGTGCAGGGCGAGTCGGCTTTTCACGAGAGGCGGCGCGGGTGCGGATGAAATTGCTGTCGTGCTGAGCGTCGCGAATGACCCGCACGTGCACACGACAACAGCCGGTACAGGTTCTTCGCGTGCGGCTCAGGGCGACAAAGTATCCACTAGCATACGCGCTCGCAGGCTTGCCGCAAGAAATCATGCACCAGATGGCGGCTGCGTTCGCATCAGTCGACATTGCGGGACGCCTGCCTCGCGCCGCGCGGTATTCCCGGGAGCATGAATGGATTTTTCTCTTCTCGTTGAAATTCAGGTTTCATCGCCCACCGCCGCGACGGAACGGCAAGCGTTCCACGACGCCGTGGCTCAGGCCGTACTCGCTGACGCGCTTGGATATCACTGCGTGTGGGCGGTCGAGCACCACGGACTCTACGAATACTCGCACTGCTCGGCGCCCGAGGTCCTGCTGGGCTACGTCGCCGCGAAGACCAACCGCATAAGGCTCGGGCATGCGGTGACGCTCACGCCGCATCGCTACAACCATCCGATGCGCGTTGCGGAGCGTGTTGCGGTGCTCGACATCCTCTCCGGCGGACGGGTGAATTGGGGGTCCGGCAAGAGCGCATCGCGCACGGAGCAGGGCGCGTTCGAGATTGATCGCGATGAGCTGGACGGACAGTGGCGCGAAGCACTGGAAATGATTCCGCGCATGTGGGGCTCCGAGATTTTCGAGTGGGAAGGGACGCACTTTCACATTCCGCCCACACCGGTCATCCCGAAGCCGGTGCAACGTCCTCATCCACCGGTGTTTGCTGCCTGCTCACGGATGGAATCCGTCGTCCTCGCAGGATCACTCGGAGTCGGCTCACTCAATTTCTCGGCCGGCACAGACGAGTATCTCGCGCAGAAGGTGCAGGCGTACCGCAATGCGCTTGCAACGGCGACGACGAGCGGACGTCGCGTCAATACGCGCTTCGCGTGCACACCCACCGCACTCGTGCTCGACGACGACCGTGAGGCGTGCGCCTATGGATTTCGCGGCTCGCGATTCTTTGGCGAAGGCCTGGCGACGTATTTCTTTTCGCCAACGCGTGTTGTGGGTGAGCTGGACATCAATCGCAACCCGCTCACGGCCGCCGAGTTGAGCGAGGCCATGGCGAATCGAACGCGGCCGGGTGGTCAGCTCGTCTCGGTAATTGGCGATCCAGTCGCCGCGCGCGAAAGCGTTGCGCGCTTCGAGGCTGCTGGCGTCGACGAGTTGATCCTCGTCATGCAGATGGGAACCGTACCGCAGGAGATCGTGATGCGCTCGCTGCGGACGTTTGCGGAAAAGGTGATGCCGGCGTTCGGCTAACGCGGGCCGTACACGCCGCGATATTCGGCGGGCAGCATTGTCGCAATCGCCGTCATGACTCGATCGGTGTACGCACGCAGTTGTGCGGCATCGGGCGGCGTACCATTTGTGTCGTTGACGAAGGTGAGCGGAGCACCGATGCGCACATTGATCGGCGCGCGACGCAACGAGCGCAGGTGTGCGGAAATGTTTTCCTGTCCCCACGCGGCCAGTGGAATGACGGGCACTCCCGCGTGTACGGCGAGGTAGGCGATTCCCGTCTGGCCACGCGACAGACCCGTGGGGTTGCGCGTCCCCTCCGGCCCGAGGCCAAGCATGCCACCAGCGCGCAGTACGGCGAGTCCGCTGGCGAGTGCGTCGGTGTCGCCGTCGCCACGGCGCACGTAGATCGCGTCGCCCATATCGGACAGAAACCAGTTCATGAACGCCGAGGCGCGCAGGTGGTCCGAGGCGAACATGATGGTGCGTCGTGGGAGGAGGGAGAGCACGACGGGTGTGTCGGCCATGCTGAGGTGATTGATCGCGAGCAGGCAGCCGCCGGTGCGCGGGATGTTCTCGAGCCCTTCCACGCGCATGTTGGTGAAGGTACGCATGACGGCCGACACGGTGCCGCGGAGGGCTCGCTGGGAGGAAGTCCAGCGCGAGTAGTCGAGGTTTGCGTAGCGGGAGGATGAAGGCGGTCCGGCTGGCGGAGACGCGAGTGTGTCGCGGAGCGCGGGTGCGACGGCGTGGGTGGTGAGCAGGGATTCGGTACTGTGTGCGCCGTTTTGGTGGTGGGTGGGTGGATTTGGTATGGTAGCTTCGCTGCTGGGGGGGGCCCCCCGCTCCACCACCAATTCACTCGCCGCATTCGCCACGTTCGCAACGTCCGTCACCACACGTACAGCCTCTCCACCCGTGCCCTCCGACGCCCCGCCAAGCTGATCGAGCACCAGCGTCGCCAGCCCCGCGATGCTGACACCTTGCAGCAGTTTCACCGCCGCGAGTTCCACTCCCACCTCCACGCGCAACACCGTCATCAGCTCCACGGCCATGAGCGAATCGAACCCGAGCTCCGTGAGTGCGCGCTCACCGTCGAGCTTCACGGGCGAGAGACCAAGCACCTTTCCCACTTTCTCACGCAGAAATTGCGTCGCGCGTTCTCGCCGCTCGGCGAGTGCCAACTGGATTAGCACCGCGCGCAGCGACCCACTGCCCGACCCTTCGTCACCACGACGCGCGGAATTGTCGGCCGACGCTGGCGCAAGGTGCCGCAACATCGGCGACGCCGCGGCAGATGGAGCAGACCGTGCCACCTGCGCCCAGTCGATGCGCGCCGCCATCAACTGCGTCGCATCTCGACGGAGTAGCGTCCCCAGCACATCGAACGCCTGTTCCGGGGTGAACGCGCCGTATCCCAGTCCCGCGAGATACTCAGCCACATCGCGATGCCGCGACACATAGCCCACTTCCGACAGCGGACCCCAATTGATCGCGAGCGCAGGACGACCCATGGATCGCCGATGATGGGCAAGCGCATCCAGAAACGCATTGCCTGCCGCGTAGTTCGCTTGCAATGGACTACCGAACATCGACGACAGCGATGAGAACTGCACAAAGCAGTCGAGCGGGTCGTCAAGCGTTTCGCGATGCAGATGCCACGCGCCGGTCATCTTCGGCGCCATCACGCGGTCCAGCCGCTCGCGATTGAACTCCACCAGCGGCGCATCATCGAGCACCATCGCGGCGTGAACGATGCCACGGAGCGGCGGCATGGTCGCGCGCAATCGGCCCAGCACTCGGCGCACATCGTCGACGCGCGCGACGTCGGCGCGCATGACCTCGACGCAAACACCGCTGTCTTGCATCGCACGCACGCGATGTTCCGCGTCGCCCACCGCGCCGGAACGGCCAGTCAGCACGAGGTTGCGCGCGCCTTCTCGCACCATCCAATCGGCAACGGCGATTCCGAATCCGCCCAGGCCGCCCGTGATGAGATACGTCGCGTCACTGCGGAACAGCGTACCGGTCGTGATCGATGGCGCTATGGCAATTGCCGGATCGTCCATCGACAGCACAACCTTGCCGATGTGTTTCGCCTGCGCCATGAAGCGCATTGCGTCTTCAACGCGTGAGATGGGAAACACCTCGTCCGGCAACGCCGTGAACGTCCCGCGCTCAAAGCGCTCCGCGATCTCCGACAACATCGATTGCGCGAGCTCCGGCCGATCAAGGCCAAGGAGATCGACGTCCACGCCGAAGAACGAAAGATTTTTCCGGAACGCGAGCAAACCAATTCGACTATCCTGGAAAATGTCGCGCTTGCCGATCTCTACGAAACGGCCGTAGCCGCGCAGCACTCCAATGCCGCGCGCAATTGCCTCGCCGGCCAACGAGTTGAGGACAACGTCGACGCCCTCGCCGTTCGTCTGCTCCATCACATCGTCCGCGAACGCGAGCGTGCGCGAATCCATCACGTGCTCGACGCCAAGCGATGCGAGATACCGACGCTTCTCGGCGCTCCCCGCCGTCGCGAACACTTCGGCGCCGACTTCGCGCGCCACTTGAATTGCCGCCAATCCTACTCCGCCGGTTGCCGAGTGGATCAGCACGCGTTCGCCACGCTGGAGTCGCGCGAGGTGGCGAAGCGCGTAATACGCCGTGATGAAGACGCTGGGAATGCCAGCGCCCTGCGTGGCGCTCAACGCAGATGGACGTCGCGTTACGAGCGCTGATGGTGTGGTCACGTACGCGCTGAAGCTTCCAGCCGCGATGCCGACGACGTCGTCACCGACGGACAATCGCGTCACACCATGTCCGCACGCCGTGACGACGCCGGCGAAATCCAGGCCAAGGAGGCCCCGACTGAATGACGCCTCGCCGGCGATGCTTGGGTAAAGACCCATGGCCAGCATGACGTCACGGAAATTCAGGGCGGCTGCGCCGACGGCGATCTCCACCTCGCCGTGTCCCGGCGCGCGACGCACGAAGTGTCGCAGCGCCAGGGATTCCAGCGCGCCAGGCGTGGCCACCTCGACGCGATATCCCTCTCCCTCTCGAAGAGCGTGAAGGGGTTCGCGCAACGACGCGTCGTTACGTGTAACGCGATGCAGCCGGCGCATCTGCCGTCTACCATCGCGCAACAGGAGCTCAGCGTCCCAGTCTCCCGAGATCAACTCGCGCGCGAGGGCGTCGATGGCTGGAGCACCATACTGGGCGCCGAGGTCGATGAGGCGGCTGCGAAGATCAGGTTGGTCTTTCGTGAGAACACGACCAAAACCCCACATCGGCGCTTGTGTGGTCGCGATGGGGTCGCCGAGGTGTTCTGTCTGCTGCGCACCTGCCGTCACGAGCCAGAGGTCGGGCAGCGTACCACCACGTGCGACGAGTGCCTGCACGAGTGCGAGCGCACTCCCAACGCCGACGCGCTGCGTTTCGAGTAGATCGTCCGGAGCAAGTGAGTCCGGTGCGGCAGCATCGAGCGTCCAGCAGTGCACGATACCATTCGGTTTTACACCATCGGCATCGATTGCAGAGAGGAGGGCGGTCATCGCCGATGTGTCGTCGACTGGCAGTTCGTAGCTGCCGTCCTTTCGATGCTCGAATGTCGGCCCGTGCTCCACGATGATCGTCCTCACACCCGCCATTGTGAGACGGTCGGCCAGCGCGCGCCCTGCGCCGCCGCGATCGGCGAAGATCAGCCAGGTCGCATGGTCTGTGGATGGTACCGCTGCTGCCTTCGTTGCCACCGGTGCGGCACCGGCGTGTGCACGCGCCACCAACACCGCCAACGCCGACTCTCCCTCGTGCGCTGAATCGGCGATTGTCGCTACACCATCAAAGCGTTCGCGCCGGAGGAGTGCTTCCCACTCACTCGCCGGGAGCAGGCAATGCGATGGGCGCACGTCGGTATCCGCAAAGCGCCACCACCCATCCGTGAGGCCGAATACCACATCGCACCAGATCGGACGACGCGTGATCTCGATCAGGACAAGAACGCCGCCGGGCGCTAAGAGCCGTTGCACGTTGGCCAACGACTCAGCGAGCGAACGCGTTCCGTGCAGCACGTTTGCCGCGAGTATCACATCGAACGACTGCTCTGCGAATCCTTGCGCCACTGGGTCGCGCTCGATGTCGAGCGTGCTCGTCGACAGGAATGGCGTATCGACAAACCGTACTTTCGCCTGCTCGGTGAACAATGGCGTGATGTCTGTAAAGACGTATTCGGTACGCGCCGCATCGAGCAGCGGAAGCACGATGGCGGTTGTTGCGCCCGTTCCGCCGCCAATCTCGAGCACCCGCAACGGCCGATCGGCACCATCGCTGTTATCGCGCGTGATGGCAGCCGCAATTGCCTTTGCCGCCACGGTATTGTAATAGCGCTGAGGTGGCGCCTCGTGATAGAACCGTGTGAGGAGATCAAAGGCGTCTCCGCCAAACAGCACAGAGCCTCCGCCGGTCGCTCCTGAGAGCACGTCGGCTAGATGCGTCCCACAATGCACGAGCAGCTCGACGTCGGTGGCGTACGAGGGGAACTCAGCGACAATCGTGCGCGCCAATTCAGCCGTATCGGCAACAGCGTACACCGTTGCCGTAGCGAGAATAGCGAGGACGTGCTCACCCAACGCGCGCCGCGATGCGACAACGTTCGAGAGATCGAACCGCAACTGCCGCATCGCATCGGCCATGTACGCAACTGCAAGCGCATTCAGGCGCGGCTCGACTCGCGTGTAGTACTCGTTCCACCGCCAATCCGCACTCAACACATCGGCCGCGGGCTGCACGCGCGCTACAATCTCGCGTGTCTCCACCTCGATGAGCGAACGTTCCACCACACCGCGCAGCGGCCGGTTCTCCCAGCGGTGCTCATACAGCCATTCATCAATCGTTTCCGGGCGACGCGACTCCGCGATGCGTTGACAGCGAAAGCCTGTCACCGTCGCAATCGCTCGGCCACCATCATCCATCAGGTGGATGTCGCCCTGGAGGACATGTTCGTCGAACGACGTGACGCGCGCGTGCGCCCAGAACGCGCCGCCTGCTGGCGCATGCACAGTGAGTTCGCGAAAGAACACCGGCAGGAAAACACCGCCATCGTTCGCGACATTCAACTTGTCCGTTCGCGTGCCTCCCGCGGCGCTGACGAGCAGTTGAAACGCGGCGTCCATGAGCGCGGGATGAAGCTGGTACGCATCCGTGCGCAATCCCGCCACATGAATGTGCCCAACGGCCTCACTCGGCCCCGTCCACAGTTGTTCGATGCCGCGAAAGGTGGGACCGTACTCGAGGCCACGTCGTTTGAGCGTGGCGTAACAGTCGTCGTGCGACACCGAAGTCGTGCAGCGCGCTTGAATGCCGTGGAGATTCACCGTTTCTCGAACGGTATCAGAAGCCGCCCCGATTTCACCGCTCGCGTGCAGTGTCCATGCATCCGCGTTTTCACCGGTGGATGCGTGCACCTGAAACCGCGTTCCTTCTGCATCGAAGCCAAGCTGCACGATCGTGTTTGCGCGCTGCGGAAGAAACAGGGCGCGAGAGAATTCCACGTTGCGGACGGACAGTGCTGTGTCAGGTCCCGTCTTGTTGAGCCCGCGCGCCGCCTTAATCGCCATCTCGACATGGCCAGCGCCAGGAAACACGACCGTCCCCTGAATCAAATGATCATCGAGATACGCCAGTCGATCGCCGCCGAGCGCTGATTCCCACAACGGTTGCGCAGCGCGCACTCGCTGGCCGAGGAGCGGATGATCGTCTGCCGCGTTCGCGGTTACGCTACGTCTTTCGTCGACGGGAGCGCTCTCGAACCAGTGCCGCTCACGCTGCCACGGGTATGACGGCAGTCGTACGCTGCTCGCCTTCTCTTCGAAGACGCCGAGCCAGTTGACGGCCCGGCCTTGCGTGTAAAGCGGTGCGAGCGACCGCAGCAACGCGAACCGCTCGTCCTCCTTGCGTCGGAGCGAGGCGAGGATCACCGGTTTCTGCTTTCGTCCTGTCAGGCACTCGCCAACCGATGCACCGAGCACCGGATGCGGGCTGACCTCGAGGAACGTTTCGTGACCGGAATCGAACAACGTGGTAACGGCATCGGCGAAGCGCACCGTACGCCGAACGTTCTCGAACCAGTACGAGGCGCCGAAGGTCTCTCCTTGCGCCCAAGTTCCGCTCACAGTCGAGATGATGGGAATGGTGTTCGTGCGAGCGCGCACGTCCGCGAGCGAACCGGTCAGTGCCTCACGAATGGGATCCATTCGCGCGCTGTGAAACGCGACGTCGAAGGTGAGCATGCGCGCGAAGATCTGCTCTCGTTGCAACCGCTCGAGAAACGATTCAATCGCCGCCGCGCCACCGGCGACCGTGCACGACACCGGGCTGTTGACCGCCGCGAGATCGACGTCGCCGCCGTAGTCGCGCAGCATGGGTTCGATCGCCTGTGCCGACAGCCCGACGGCGAGAATCTTTCCCGGATGCGCCTCACTCTGCAGCCGGCTCCGGTGATACGACACCTTGACGGCATCTTCGAGCGACAGCGCGCCCGACACATAGGCTGCCGCCATCTCGCCGGCGCTGTGCCCCACCACGGCGTCCGGCACAATGCCCCACGACTTCCACACCTCCGCCAGAGCCACCTGAATCGCAAAATTCGTCACCTGTGCGAGATCCGGCTCGAAGATCCGCGAGGTGGCTTCATCGCGAGAGAGTTCGTCGATCAATCCCCACGGCGCATGTGGACGCAACGCCGCATCACACCGCTCGATCATCTCGCGGAATACGCGACATTCGGCGCGAAGCTGCCGCCCCATCCCCCACCACTGCGGGCCCATGCCCGAGAACACGAACGCGAGCTTGCCGCCGTGTTCTGAGCGTCGGCCGGTCGCGACGGCCGAGCGTGTCTCGCCGGCAATGAATGCGTCGAGTGCGTCGATTGCTTCGTCGCGCGTGGTGGCAACGATGGCTGCGCGATGCTCGTGATGCGCGCGTCGTTGCGCCGCACCGCTGGCAATGTCTGCAAGCGCTGGCGCGTGAGCACTCGCATCGGCAAGTATGGCCATGTATCGGCGAGCGAGCGTCGTCAGCGCTTCCGGACTGCGCGCGCTCAATGGAATGAGCGTAGGGTGCTCGCGATGCTGAGCGCCATTCTTGCGCGCTGGTGCTTCGCGCAGGATGACATGCGCATTCGCGCCACCGAAGCCGAACGAGTTGACGCCAGCCGTTGCGGGGCCGCGTGATTCCGGCCACGGCTCCAGTGTCGTCACCACGCGAAGACGACCACCCTCGAAGTCGATGTCGGGATTCGGCGCGGCGAAGTGCAGTGACGGCGGCAGTTCGCGGTGCTTTACGCAGAGCACCGTCTTGATCAACCCGGCGATTCCCGACGCTGCTTCGAGATGCCCGATGTTTGTCTTGACGGAACCAATCGCGCAGTACTCGCCCTCGCGCCGGCCTTCGCGCAACACGGCGCCAAGAGCCTGCGTTTCGATCGGGTCACCGACTGGCGTTCCCGTGCCGTGCGCTTCGACGTACTGCACGTCCAACGCCGTTAACCGCGCACTCGCCAGCGCTTCACGAAGCATCGCCTCCTGCGCACTGGCGCTTGGAACGGTCATGCCGTTGGTGCGCCCATCCTGATTGATGGCGCTTCCGACAATGATGGCGTGGACCTCGTCGCCGTCAGCGAGCGCGGCGGCGAGTGGCTTCAGGATGACGACACCCGTTCCCTCACCGCGCACATACCCATTTGCCGACGCATCGAACGCACGACACTCGCCGCTCGAAGAGATCATCGAGGCTTTACAGAAACCGATGGTCAGTTCGGGATTGATCTGCAGCTGCACGCCGCCAACGATGGCAAGATCGCACTCGCCGGACTCCAGGCTGCGACACGCCAGGTGCGTTGCCGTCAGGGACGACGAGCACGCCGTATCCACGGTAAAGCTCGGGCCGCGTAAATCGTAGAGATACGAAATGCGATTCGCCGCGATACTCGTCGCACTGCCGCTGTTCGAATGACTGTCCAGCAGATCACGATTGGCTGGATCACACTGCGTGTCGCCATAGTCGTGCGTCGAGATGCCGACGAAGACGCCGGTGCGCGAGCCGGCAAGGCTATCGACACTTTGCCCTGCGTCTTCAAGCGCCTCCCATGCCACCTCGAGCAAGAGCCGGTGCTGGGGATCGATGTGCGCGGCCTCGCGCGGTGAGATGCCAAAGAATTCCGCGTCCCATTCGTCGATGCCGTCGATGAAACCGCCGCGGCGGAGATACGACCGGCCCGGCTTCGTGGGATCAGCGTCATACACATCCATCAGCGTCGCGCGAGCCGCCGGGATGTCGCCGATCGCATCCACGCCATTGCGCAGCAGCGTCCAGAATTCCTCGGGAGAATTTGCGCGTCCGGGAAAGCGGCAGCCCATACCGATGATCGCGATCTCTTGTCGTTGCTCCGTCATCGCCTGATCGCTTCCCCGACTGATGACGACCGCCGAATCGCGACACGCGTTCCCGAGATGCGATTCTCCGATTTTTTCCACTCGGCGATTCTGTCAAACGAATAGCGGTAGCCAATCCCGACGACATCATCGATGGAGCGCCAGTTCAACGGGTCCACGGAGTCGGTTGGTGGATGGAGATAGAGATCGGCAACGTCCTCCATCGCCTCTTGATTGGCCACGCTGCCGAGCGTCGCGGTGCGAGAAAGAACGCGCAGGATATTTGGAAACGCAGCGTTCGTATTGAGCGGGTTGAGTGCGCGGGCCAAATGCGGCCATCCGGACAACTCCGGCGCATTTTCCAGCGTCGTGCGCAATTCAACCGACGCGCTGACATCCACCGCAATCACCGACCCTCGGCACCGCTCGCGCATGATGTCGGCCGGGAGATTGTTGAGTACACCACCATCGACCAGCAGGTCACCGCGATACGGAACCGGCGGCGTAATGCCAGGGACGGCCGAGCTGGCGCGGGTCCAGAGCCAGAGCGGCCCGTCGTCGTGCACAACGACTTCTGCGCGACTGAGATTCGACGACACACAGAAGTACGGAATCCACAGATCTTCG
>JBDTMO010000018.1:0-18596 GCA_039934235.1 bacterium
GTGATGTCGTTGACGGTCACCACGGCGGCGTGCGCGCGTGCGCCGGCGTTTCTGAGCGGCACTGCCCGGACAGCAAGCCAACGCCGCGAGTCGAGTCGCCGACGCGCGCCGGTAGGCTCGACACCAAACTCATCACACACCACCTGATCAGTTCGGAGTGCACGCGCAACCAACCGTTGCAACGATGGTGCGGAGTTGGCATCGAGGGTTCGCGCCGCGGCATTCGCAAAAGACACTTCGCCGTCGCGATCCACCACGAGCAACCCCACGGGGAGTTCCTCGATCAACGCGTCGAGCGTCGCTGAACCAAGACGATACGCCTTGGCGGCTTGGCTGAACGTCGCGAGCGGGGCGCCGACTACCGGCCCGAACGAGGTGTCGGATGACGGGCCTCGGTCAGCGTTGCTCGAAACGCTTGCACCGATGCGCGAGCGGTCGAACCGGTCGAGCGGAAGATTCAACATTGGGCCTCCTGCGGTGGCGGTGACAAGGACGTCGTGCGCGCTGTTACTGGGAACGCGGGTGCTTCGAGAGATCGGTCGAGCAGAATGGCGTCACTGTGAAAACGTTCGGCCTCGACTGGAATGATGCGCGCCGGATCACCCTCGAGCACCTCAACGAAAACGCGCCCAGGATGCGCCGCCTTGGCGAGCTGGCGCCAACGAAGCGGATGAGCATCGTCCAGGTGAGACCGCTCCTGTGTGCTCTCGTTACCGGGTTCCGGTTTCCTCTCGATGTGCAGGAGGACGAGCCGGGCATCGGACGCCGCAAGCATGGATCGCCCGCGTGCCAGCGCAGCCTCGCTGATGTCGCCGTCGAGTACGGGAACCAGAATGCTTCGCGGTAGCTGAGTGGCTTTCATTTTTTCCTCCTTCGCCTGAGGAATCGGCGGGGCGTTAAGCGGCGGTGCCCAACATTCGAATGATAGGCTGCGCGACGGGTAACGCCGTCGGCGAGATGCCCACGTGTCGTGGGGAATTCCCCCCGCACCGCGCCAAGGCCGCCGCCGCTGGTCGGAACATCGTCGGAACGCATGAGACCCCTTAGCGAGGACCGTGCGGGGATTTCACTACAACACCTGCGCCATTTTCCGACAGACACGGCCGCGACGTCGTGGACCTTTCTTTCACGGCGCCTGTCGCCAGTACCGATACGCATCGGGACGCCGGACTTCGTCCGCGCAACACGCCATCGTCCTGTCTCGGGGAGGGTCAAATGAAGGTCAGCAGCATCGACCCCCGGCCGCGGAGGCACACGGCGGACACCACCCAGACGGCTGCTTCACCGGAGGAGAGTCGTCGCTTCCGAGAACTACAGGCCGGGCTGGGCGACATGTTCCAGCGCGTTTTCCCCAACCCGAGCGCAGCACGCACGATCGTCGCTGTGCCAAGCATGTCGCTCGATCGTGGCGAGTTGACGAAGCTGGTCGGCGCGATTCACTACGAGGAGCGGCTGCTCTGCCTGCTCATGCTGCTCCGGTTACCGGCGACTCGCATCGTATTCGTCAGCAGCGAGCGCATCCCGGCGATCATCGTGGACTACTACCTGCGCCTGCTTCCCGACGTCTCGCTCGACGATGCACGGCACCGCCTCACGATGATGAGCTGTGACGACGACTCCGCTGTGCCATTGTCGGAAAAGATTCTCGACCGACCGGAGCTGGTCGAGCGGATTCGTGCGTGCGTGACGGACCCGGGGTCGACGCACATCACGTGCTTCAACGCAACGGCTCTCGAGCGCTCGCTTGCCGTTCGGCTCGGCGTTCCGATCTACGGTTGCGATCCGGCGTTGAGCCAGATCGGCACCAAAAGCGGCAGCCGCGAGGTGTTTCATGAAGCGGGAGTCCGAACGCCCGACGGCTACGAGCATCTGCGTGGCGTGGACGACATGGTCCGCGCGCTCGCCGGATTGAAACGCGCACATCCGCACGTCCAACGCGCGGTTGTGAAGCTCGACCAAGGCTTTTCCGGAGAAGGGAACGCGATCTTCTCATACCGCGGCGCGCCGGAACATGGTCCGCTCGAGCCGTGGGTGCGCGCCGAGCTTCCGTCGCGGATACGCTGTGTGGCAGTTGAGGAGAGTTGGGACAACTACCGCGAAAAATTCTCGCTCATGGGCGGCGTTGTCGAGGCGTTCGTCGATGGCGCGTCGAAGCGTTCGCCGTCGGTGCAGTGTCGCGTCGATCCGCTCGGCGGCACCCAGATCATCTCGACGCACGACCAGGTGCTTGGCGGGGACACGGGACAGGTCTATCTCGGATGCATGTTTCCGGCGCTGGCGTCGTGCTGTCCGGGTTTGCACGCCGCTGCACAGCGGGTGACAGACGTTCTCGCGCGCAAGGGAATCGTCGGGCGTTTCGCCATCGACTTCGTTTCGACGCGGACGAGGGCGGGCTGGGTCCACCACGCCATCGAGATCAACGTCCGCAAGGGTGGGACGACGCATCCGTACCTCTCGCTCAATCTTCTCACGAACGGTGCATACGATGTCGCGACACGACTCTACCGCAGCGCCGCCGGCCGCGTGTGCTATTACGCCGCGTCGGACAACCTCTGCCATGCAGCGTACCGCACTCTCACGCCCGCGGCGGTCATCGCCGCCGCAGTACGCGACGGCCTGCATTTCGACGGGGCAACGGAGCGAGGCGTCATTTTCTACATGCTCGGTGCCCTCGCCGAGCATGGAAAAGTGGGCGCGGTGTGTATCGCGCGGACGCGGGCCGGCGCGCGTCAACTGCTCGAGCAGACGATTGCCCTGCTCGACCGCGAGTCAGGCTTGACCGAATTGAGCTGAGGTCGGGTAATCATCAAGTAGAGCAGAATTTCAAACCAAAAGGAGGGTGTGTTGGTCCAAGACTGACGCCGACTCACGGCCATGTCCCCCACCACGCCGTTCATGACGCTTGAGCGCCTCACTCATCTCCTCGTCGCCGCACTCTTCATCGTCGCGCCGATACGCGCGCAAACTCCCGCTACACCGGAGCACGTCGTTCCCTCTGCCGCAGGCACCCGTCGTACGACGCCAATCGCGGTAGACGGGAAGCTCGACGAAGCGGCATGGTCGGCCGCCACCCCGATCACGCAGTTCCGGCAGACGCGGCCTGACGAAGGCAAAGCGGCGACCCTCGCCACCGACATTCGCATCCTCTACGACGATGATGCCCTCTACATCGGCGCACGCATGACCGAGCCGATGGGCGCCGCCGGCATCCGTGCACCACTTGCTCGTCGTGACCAGCTGCTCGCCGCGAACGGCAACAACGGTTCGTTCAACTCGCTCACCACGGATAAAATCGCTGTCGTGCTCGACCCATATCACAACCATCTCGACGAGGTGTGGTTCGAGATCAACCCCGCCGGCGTGCGCGGCGACCAGTTCAACGGCGATCCGTCGTGGGATCCAGTGTGGGAAGGCGCCACACAGGTGACTGCCGATGGCTGGACGGCCGAGATGCGCATTCCGTATTCGCAGCTGCGCTTCTCGAGCGCGCCGGTACAGACGTGGGGGCTGCAGCTCTGGCGCTACGTTGACCGTCTGAACGAGCAGAACCAGTGGTCGTTCCGCCGTCGCAATGAAAGCAATGGGCCTGCCTACTACGGACACCTGGAAGGCCTCGCCATTGCGAGCGTCCCGAAGCAGGCCGAGCTGCTTCCGTACGTCGTGTCGCGCGCACAGTCGAGGTACGCCGACCCGAGCGATCCATATCGCGGCAACCTGCGCACGAACATCAACGCCGGCGCCGACATCAAGTACAACCTGACGTCGAGCCTCACGCTCGACGCCACCATCAATCCGGACTTCGGGCAGGTGGAGGTGGATCCCGCACTCCTCAATCTCTCCGCCTACGAGGTCTCGTTCGACGAAAAGCGCCCATTCTTCATAGCCAATCGAAGCGCGTTCAGCTTCGGGGGCTTGAGCTGCATCAACTGCAACAACGTGTCGAGTCTCACCGCGTTCTATTCCCGTCGCATCGGGCGCCCGCCGCAGCTGAATGGGCTCGTCACCGGTTCATCCGCCTTTGCCGACACGCCCGACGACGCGACGATCCTCGGTGCCGCAAAGATTACGGGCCGCACGAGCAACGGTTACACGATCGGCATCCTCGACGCCGTCACGAGCCGCGAACAGGCGCGCTTCATGACGACGCTGGGCGGCACCGAGCGCAGGCAAACGGTGGAGCCGTTCTCGAATTACTTCGTCGGCCGGCTGAAAAAGGAGTATCGCGGTGGTGCCACTACAGTCGGCGGAATCGTGACGTCCGCGGTGCGCGCGCTCGAAGGCGACACGGTGCTGACGAATCGCCTGCGCGACAATGCGACGGCAGTCGGTTTGGACTGGAGCCATAGCTGGAGCAACCGGATCTATCGCTGGCGCGGGACGCTCATGGCGTCGGACGTCCGTGGCTCGCCGCAGGCCATCGCACTCACCCAACGGTCGCCCACGCACTACTACCAGCGCCCCGATCGTGACGTCGCATCGGACGGACTCTTTTCCACACGATACGACACGACCGCCACGTCGATGCGCGGCTACGGACTATACACCCGCGTGGCCAAGGAGAACGGCAACTGGATCTGGGAGCTCCAGCAGAACTGGCGCAGCCCCGGCTTCGAGGTGAACGACCTCTCCATCATCAGCCGAGTGGACTATCGGTGGATGAACGCCAATCTCGCGCGGCAATGGCTCACCCCGGGCAGTTGGTATCGCTCGGCCTTCCTGAGCTACGGTGGCCAGACGCAATACAACTACGACGGTGATCGCACGGACCTCGAGCAGTATGCGTTCAACAGCATCGAGTTCAACAACTACTGGGTCATGCGCAGCTACTGGTCGCGCAGCCACAATGTCCAGGACGATCGATTGAGCCGTGGCGGGCCCGTGCTCGGGACGGTGGGCTACGACTACTACCAGCTTGGCGTCTCCACCGACCCGCGCGGTGTTGCCGTGTGGAACGTGCAGAACGGTTACTCCGTGGGCTTCGACGGCACCAGGAGCTGGAGCTTTACACCAGGTGTGGCGATCAAGCCTGTCGGCAACGTCTTCATCCAGCTCTCGCCGCGCTACAATTGGGCGGAAGATGGTGCGCAGTACGTGCGAACCGTGAAGGATCCCACAGCCACTGCGTTCAGCGGCTCACGGTACGTCTTCGGTTACATCACCACACGCACGCTGTCGCTCGAGACGCGGTTGAACTGGACGATACGTCCCGACATGACCATGCAGCTCTACGCGCAGCCGTTCGTCGCCAGTGGCGACTACGAACGCTTTCGTGAGTTTGCGTCGCCGCGTACGAATGCAAAGCTCGAGTACGGGCGCGACCTCGGCACGATCGCCCGCAATGCCGCCACCGCGCAGTACACCGTTGATCCTGATGGCGCCGGTCCCGCTGCACCATTCAGCTTCGGCGACCCGAACTTCACGAGCCGCTCACTGCGGGGCACGGCGGTGCTGCGGTGGGAGTACCGTCCCGGCTCGACGGTGTTCTTCGTGTGGACCCAGCAGCGCGCGGGCGGTGATGTGTTCGGCGACCTCGACTTTCGTCGAGACAGCCGCGCACTGCTCGCCGATCGGCCGGACAACGTCTTCCTCATCAAGGCGACGTATTGGCTCGGCAGGTGACGAATCAAACCGCGCGGCAAGGCGCCGCGCGGTTCGCTGCGTCAATTGGTGCCGGCGTTCCGCCCACGCCGCGTGCTCGCGCACCAGCGGCTCGTCATGCTGGAGTGCGGCCTCGAGCGCCGGCGCGTCGTCCGCTGTGCCGACGTTGCCCAACGCGACCGCCGCGTTGCGGGCCAGCCCGCGCCGCTTCGCCCGCTTCATCGGCGATCCTCTGAACGCCGCCGAGGACTCCTCGGGCGACATCGTCAGCAGCTCGCGCGCGAGCGTGCGGGCGTCGCGCCCGACGAGCGCTTCGCGCAGCGCAAACGGCGAGTCACTCGGCAACGCTTGCGCGAACTTGACGTTCCACGGACACACCTCCTGGCAGATCTGCCGACTCACCCATTTCGAGATCCCGCTCGTGACGGGGACACGAACTCTCGCCCGGACAAAGCGTTAGCGGCCAGAAGTCGTCGTTCCACCTCACGTGCTCTCCGTCCTTCTGGCGGGGGAAGCGCTGCCGCTGTCAATTGGCCGGATGTTCTCACGCGACCAACTGCAGGACGCCTTCGGTGCGACCTACACCTTCGAGCGCGAGCTCGGCGCGGGAGGCATGGCCACCGTCTATCTCGCGCATGACATCAAGCACGACCGGAAGGTCGCGATCAAGGTGCTCCATCCCGACCTTGCCGCCGCGTTGGGTGCCGAGCGATTTCTGGCCGAGATCAAGACCACCGCCAACCTGCAGCATCCGCACATCCTGCCGTTGCACGACTCGGGCAGGGCCGGCAGCCTCCTGTTCTATGTGATGCCGTTCGTCGAGGGCGAGACGCTCCGCGATCGCCTCAGCCGTGAAAAGCAACTTCCCATCGAGGATGCCCTCCGCATCGCGCGCGAGGTCGGCGACGCGCTCGGCCACGCGCACGCGCGCGGTGTCGTCCATCGCGACATCAAACCCGAGAACATCCTGCTGCAGGGTGGCCACGCACTCGTGGCCGACTTCGGGATCGCGCTCGCAGTGCAGACCGCCGCCGGCCAGCGAATGACGCAGACCGGCCTCTCGCTCGGCACGCCACAGTACATGAGCCCCGAACAGGCGATGGGGGAGCGAGCGATCGATGCCAGAAGCGACGTCTACTCGATCGGTGCCGTGCTTTACGAAATGCTCACGGGCGATCCGCCGTTCACCGGGTCCACCCTCCAGGCGATCGTCGCCAAGGTGATGACGGAGAAACCGGTGACGCCGCGCTCGGTGCGCGAGACCGTTCCACCAAACGTGGAACACGCGGTGCTCACGGCACTGGCGAAGTTGCCCGCCGATCGCTTCCCGAGCGCCACCGAGTTCGTCGCCGCGCTCTCACATGATGCGCCCAGAAGGTACGCGGCATCGGCCTACGGTGCACCTGTGCCGAACCGTCGCGCGCCGGCGCGTGGCCTGGTTGTCGTCGGCGTGATGTTCGCTCTGCTGTCGGCTGGCGGCGGCTGGTTGGCAGGACGCTCCGGCACTGCAATGCGCCAGGCGACAACGGCGACGCGGTTCGCCCTCGAGAGCCGGCCCGGCGAACGAACTCCGGTCATCCTCGGCAAGAGCTTCGCCCTGTCACCGGACGGTTCAACCCTGGTGTACGTGGCATCGCGCGACGGGCAACCGCAGCAGCTCTTCCGCCGCCGCTTCGACGAGTTCGAAGGAACCGCGATCCCCGGCAGCTCGGGCGCCAGCGATCCAGTCTTCTCCCCCGATGGACGGTGGCTCGCCTTCATCACCGGAGCCCAGTTGGTGAAGCTGCCGCTCGAAGGGGGAGCGCCCATTCGCCTGGCGGGAGTACCGGCGAGCACCACGCGCGGTGTCGCATGGAGCTGGAGCGGCGAGATCATCTTCGCGACTAACGCCACCTCTACGCTGTTTGCCGTCTCGCAGGACGGTGGCGAAGTGCGCAAGGTATTCCGGGCGACGGGGAAGATGGGACTTCGCTGGCCGGTGGCCGTTCCCCCAGCCGACGAGATCCTCTTTACGATGTTTTCCGCGGCGGGCGACACCGTGCAGGTGTGGGCAGGATCGCTCGCGGACGGCACCGCGCATGTCGTCAGCAACGACGCGTACGCCGCGCTCGGCCTTCTCGATGGCAAGCTGACGTACCTCACCCGCACCGGTGAGGTGATGGCGGCGCCATACGACTCCAGGACGCGCGTCGCCACGGCGACAGGCTTGCGAGTCGCGAGCGGAGTCCTGATGAGCACCGGTCTCGGTCTCGGCAATGCGGCGCTGTCCGCAACTGGCGACCTGGTCTACCGCGATGGCGCGAGCTCTTCGCAGCTCGTCTATGCGAGTCCGCAGGGGGTGACGCGCCCCGCTGCCGCCGATACTCTCGGCTTCGAGAACCCACGATTCTCGCCCGATGGGCGACGGATCGCGGTGTCGGTCCAGAACTTCAATCGCAAGACGATCTGGGTCCTCGATCGCGCCAGCGGAATACTTTCGCGCCTCGGCGAGGATGAGGCCGCCGCAACG
This sequence comes from bacterium, assembly GCA_039934235.1. Lineage (GTDB taxonomy): Bacteria > Gemmatimonadota > Gemmatimonadetes > Gemmatimonadales > Gemmatimonadaceae > AG11. The sequence continues at coordinate 8,108 of JBDTMO010000018.1, forward strand.
CGCGACCGCCCCGAATGGACTCCCGACGGCATCCGCGTGCTGTACCGACGGAACGTGCCGACCGGCAACGGCTATGTGATGCGCGCGGCGGACCGCGGCTCCGGCGAAACCCCCGTCCCGATGCCGCACGTTCCGGTGAATGAGTTGGTGATGGCACCCGATGGACGCACGCTCCTCGCACGCGCGGCCAGCGGCGTTGCCAATAGTCAGGATATCTGGTGGTGGACGCTGTCCGACACCACGCCGCATCACTTCACGGAGTCACCCGAGTTCGAGACCGGCGCTCGCTTCTCCCCCGACGGGAAGTGGGTGGCCTACAACGGCGAGACGGCGGGACTGCGCGAGTTGTATGTCTCTCCCTTCCCCGGTCAGGGCGGGCGCGTGCAGATCTCTCGAGGGGGAGCCGGACTTCCCGTGTGGGGGCGCGACGGTCACACGCTCTATTTTGCGCAGCAAGGCCACCTAATGGCGGCGACCATCTCATTCGCACCCACCGTGACAGTGTCCGGAATACGCTCGGTGCTGGATGGCGACTTCGCGCTCGACGACGCGCTGCATGCGCCGTTCGACGTCGGCCCCGACGGAACCATCCTCCTCGTGCGCCCCCTTCGCGATGCGCGGACAGTGGTGATCCGCGACTTCGGCGCGGAGATACGCAACCAGCTCGTCAAGCAAGGGGCGAAGTAGGCGTTCTGGAAATTGTCGGAATGGATGAACTACGCCTGCGAGAGCTTGTCGTGCCACGACGATTCGATCGAGCGTCAGTGGACGGAGACTGCTGCGGCGCCGGGTTTAAGATCCTGGAGGGCCCAGGCCGCATGCTCGCGCGATGCGTAAATCCTCATCGCTCCGGTTGGCGGTCGCGCGCGATCATTCTTGCCACTATTCGTATTACTCGTCATCGTCGAGCCGATGCGCGCTCTCGCGCTCGTGCTACTCGCCCGCTCTCGTCGGTGAAAAACTGCCTCCGCCTGCTCCGTACCGAGCGGCGTTGGTCACAGAGCGATGTCGCGGAACGCATCGGAGGGTCGCGTCAGACGATCAATGCGATCGAGAATGATCGCTACGATCCCAGTCTGCCGCTCGCTTTCCGAATCAGCACGCTCTTCGAGCTCCCCATCGAACAGCTGTTCGAGTATGAGAATCAGCCAGACTGATCGGTTGACAGCCGTTCCTCGCTCCGCGTGGTCGTGCCGAGCGGTTCCCGATCGTCGAGTGCCTGGATGAGAAGATCGACGTCACCCTCGTTGCGGAGGTTGCCGAGCACCACCGAAGCGTTGCGCTGCAATCCACGTAACTTCGCGCGCTTCATCGGCGAGTTCTTGAATGCCGCGCTGAACTGTTCCTGCGTCATCGCGACCAACTCACGCGCGATGGTCAGTGCATCGTTCGACGCGAGCGCCGCCCGCGGCGCGAACTCCGGCACTTTGTTCGGTCGCGCGAACGACACGTTCCACGGACAGACATCCTGGCAGATATCGCATCCATAGATCAACTCACCGATCGGTTCGTGAAACTCCAGCGGAATCTCGTCCTTCAACTCGATCGTGAGATACGAGATGCACCGCGTGGCATCGAGCTCGCGTGGCGCCACGATCGCATTCGTCGGACACGCATCGATACACCGCGTACACGTGCCGCATCGATCCGCCTCGAACGGCTCGTCGTTCGCCAACTCGAGATCCAGCACCAGCGCACCAAGGAAAAAGAATGAGCCGAGCGTGGGATTCAGCAGGTTGGTGTTCTTTCCAAACCAGCCGAGCCCCGCGCGCCGCGCGAGATCGCGTTCGAGGAGCGGTCCCGTGTCGACGTACGCCTTTCCCGCGATGGTCCTGCCGGCGTCGGCCTCGAGACGCGCATGCAACTCGCGCAGCTTCGACTCGATGACATCGTGGTAATCGTCGCCGCGCGCATAGCGGGCTACCGGGCCACTGGGCTCGCGTCCACCGTAGTCGAGCGCCACGACAATCGCGTGCGTTGTTCCGGGGCGCGGCAGCCGCGAATCGCGCCGCTTCGCCGCGCCGCGCTCGAGATAGTGCATGACGCCAGCGTGGCCCGCGTCGATCCACGCGTCAAAGGCGTCCGCGGTATTGGCGGGGCCCAGGGCCGCGATCCCCGCGAGATCGAAACCCAACGCATGCGCGTGCGCCTTGGCCAGCTGCGACAACTCGGCGGGCGAGAGCGCCGCCGGCGCCGCGTCGCCCAGCGTATCGATCACGGCGCGCGCACCGCCCAACGCGCATATCGCTCGACGTCTTCGACGGGCGGAACGGCGTTGTCGTCGCCGTACGCGGTGTACATGCGCCAGCGCACATAGTCCGTCGCCGGTACGGGCAGGAACGGAAAGCGTCGCCACCAATTGCGCTTGCGAAACCGCCAGGCCACGCGCAACAGCGCCGCGCCGGTCATTGGATGCCGGAGCGAGCGCACCGCGAGCCGAAGTGAGAGGCGTGTCCACTGCATGCCCGAAAGGTGTCCGGTAACTCCGCTCCGATCAACAGGTAGCGAAATGATGGCGCACACGAAACCTTGTAGCGTGACCGACGACCTCCGCGATCAGCTGCAATCGGCCCTTGGCGTTGCCTACACTCTCGAGCGCGAGCTGGGGGGTGGCGGAATGTCGCGTGTGTTCGTTGCGCACGAGAAGAGCCTCGGTCGCGACATCGTCGTCAAGGTACTCTCTCCGGAGCTGTCGCTCGGAATCTCCGCCGAGCGCTTCGCGCGCGAGATCAAGGTCGCCGCAATGCTTCAGGAACCGCACATCGTGCCGATCCACGCGGCAGGCCTCACGCTCACAGGCCTGCCCTACTTCACGATGCCGTTCGTGCGGGGGGAATCGCTGCGTGGGCGCATCCAGCAGGGGCGCGTTCCACTGTCCGAGGCGACCGGAATCCTGCGCGACATCGCGCGCGCACTGCTGTACGCGCACGCCCGTGGCGTGGTGCACCGCGACATCAAGCCGGAGAACGTGCTGTTGAGCGAGGGCACCGCCGTCGTCACCGACTTTGGCATCGCGAAGGCGGTCAGCGCGTCGCAGACGAATGCGTCATCGCGCACCCTCACCGCGACGGGAACGAGTATCGGCACGCCGGCATACATGGCGCCCGAGCAGGCGGCCGCGGATCCGAACGTGGATCACCGCGCGGACCTCTACGCATGGGGCATGATTGCGTACGAGTTGCTCACAGGCCGACATGCCTTTGCCGACAGAATGTCGCCGCAACTGTTGCTCCGCGCGCAGATGTCCGAGATGCCCGCCGACCTGCGGCGCAAGGAGCTGCAGCTTCCGCCTGCACTCGCCGACCTCGTGATGCGCTGTCTGGAAAAAGACCCCGACGCGCGTCCCGGATCGGTGCGCGAGCTGCTCGACGTGCTCGATGCCAAGCATTCCATCGCACAGCGAGTCATGGGTCGGAAGCGCCCCGTTGCGCTGATCGCCATGGCGTTACTCGTCGCCACCGCTGCGTACGCGGTCATCGCGCGCCGCGATACGAGCACCGGAGCCGCAGGTGCCGATCGCTCCGTCGCCGTCATGCCCTTCACCATCATCGGCGGTGATTCGTCCGAGGAATATCTCGCCGCTGGCATGACCGACGAGTTGGCTTCCGAGCTGACGAAGGTGGGCGGTCTTCGCGTCGCTGCACGCCGCTCCGCCTATTCGTACAAGGGCAAGAACACACCGCCGGCCGAGATCGGCAGGGCGTTGCACGTCGCAATGTTGCTCGATGGAACGGTGCAGCACGTGAAGGATCGCATTCGGGTGCGCGCACAACTCACGGGAGCGGCCGATGGCGGTGTACTGTGGGGCGACACCTTCGAGGGCGACGCGCGCGACGTCTTCGCGCTCCAGGACACGATCACGAACGCAATCATCGGCAAGTTGCGACTCACGCTCGCCACGGGTACCCAGGCGAGCCGCGCGAATGAACGCCCAAGAAATCTCGACGCACACGATCTTTACCTCCGTGGGCGCTTCGAGGCGGATCGTCATACGGAGCGCGGACTGCGAGCGGCCATCGCGCTCTTCCAGCGCGCCGCCGACACGGACTCCACATACGCGTTGCCGTGGGTCGGGATCGCGGACGCCTACGGGTGGCTCGCCGACGGCTTCATGGAATCGGGTCAGGCGTACACCAGTGCCAAGGCCGCGGTGACGCACGCCATCACGCTCGCGCCGACGCTTGCGGAAGCACACGCGGTGCTCGCTTGGATCCTGCTCGCCTATGACTGGAACCTGGCCGCGGCCGAGGACGAAGGCCGCCGCGCGGTCACGCTCGATCCCGCGTCCCCGCTGGCGCACTCGAACTATTCGTACGCGTTGACCTACCGGTACGAACCGGATTCGGGGATCGCCGAGATGCGCCGCGCCATTGCACTCGATCCCTTGTCGGCATCACTGAGCGCAAATCTCGAATGGCACCTGGTGCTCGCCCGCAGGTACGCCGACGTGATCGAACAGCACAAGGTGACGAAGCGGCTCGATCCGTTGTACTACTTCGGTGACTCGTGGGTCGCGATCGCCCATCGCGAGCTCGGGCACTACGAGGAGTCGATCGCCGCTTATCGCGCCGTGGCGTCCACGCGCGATGAGGCGCCGCTTCCCGGGCTTGCCGTCACATATGCGCGAATGGGCGACACGGCCCGCGCGCGTGCGATGCTGAAACAGTTGCTCGCTCTGCCTGTTGCGGCGCAAAAGCCCGACGGCATCGCGCAGATCTATGCGGCTCTCGGTGATCGGGACCGCGCCTTCGAGTGGCTCGACCGGGCGTACCGCGCGCGGTCGAACTCGATTCTCGAGGTCGCATTCTCACCAGCCTTCGACTCGCTGCATTCCGATCCGCGATACCATCCGCTGGTGCGTAAGCTCGGTCTCGACCGGTGACAGACGAGTGATGATGAACGTGCTGATTCTCGGAGCCACCGGCATGGTGGGCCAAGGCGTTTTGCGCGAGTGCCTGCTTGCCGGAGACGTCGCACGCGTCGTCACACTTGGCCGCACCGCAACGGGGCAGCAGCATGCCAAGCTGCGCGAGATCGTGCATCCGACTCTCACCGATCTCTCCACGATCGAAGCCGAGCTGGCAGGAATGGACGCGTGCTTTTTCTGCCTCGGTGTATCGTCCGCCGGTATGTCCGAGGCGGCGTACACGAAGGTGACGTACGATCTCACGCTCTCGGTCGCGCAAACGTTGTCGCGGGTCAACCCAGCGATGACGTTCGTGTATGTCTCTGGTCGGGGCACCGATAGCACGGAGCACGGACGCACGATGTGGGCACGCGTGAAGGGCAAGACGGAGAATGCGCTGCTGCGACTTCCATTCAACGCAGCATACATGTTCCGGCCCGGTGCGATCATTCCTCTGCACGGCATTACGTCGAAGACGAAACTCTACCGTTTCGCCTATCTCATTCTTACGCCGCTCTTTCCGCTCATTCGGAAGTTCGCGCCTAACGCCGTGACGACAACCGAGCAGGTTGGCAAGGCAATGCTCGCCGTGGCGCGCAACGGATTCCCGAAGCAGATACTCGAAGCGGCCGACATCGTCGCGAAGTCATCCTGAGCGAGCGGAGCGAGTCGAAGGATCTGCACCGGTTGTCATCCTGAGCGAGCGGAGCGAGTCGAAGGATCTGCACCTCGGCGTTCACTCAGACGAACGACTCTCCGTCCAATTGCCGCGGCAGAGCAATGTCGAGGGCGGCGAGTGTGCTCGCGAATACGTCGGTCGTACGACGAGGGCGACGCGCGGGTGGCCGATTCATCAGCAACGGCACGAGCATGTGATCGCGATGCAATGCGCCATGCGCGCTCCGGTGCGGAATCGGTTCATAGCGCGCACGAAAATCCCAACCAGGCGTCGCACTGAGGATGACGTCCCCCGCACGGGAGGAACTCGCCAAGTTGAGAATTTGCACGAGCGCGTCGGGGTAGTCGCCACTACAGAACGCATCGTACGTCTCATTCGCGGTTCCACTCAAGTCCGCACCATGTCCGAGCGGATCGCCTGTGGTTCGCTCATAGCGATAGACGTCGTCATGCCGCGAGACGAGTGCATTCCCACGCGCTGCGCTGCGCACTTCACACTGTGTCGCGGAGTGCGGCAGCAACATGAGGTCAACTGACTCACGTGCGAGCAGTGCGTCGGCGAGCGAGTTCCAGCGCCTCGCGAGTCGCGGCCACCATGGCCGAGCGCAATCGCCGAGTTGCAGGTAGACGTTGGCCATGGCATTGCCGCTGACCATGACCGCGGCCTCTGGCGCGACGCGCATTGTCCACGGATGCGCCATCGTGCGCACGCCCGTTGCTGCGACGAATCCTGCAAGGTCCTCGTGTGAGTGTATTGCCGAGTGTCCGTGATCACTCACGACCCAGAGATGCGTGTCGCTCCACCAGCCACCCGCTTCCGCGTCGGCCCGAAGGCGCGCCGCCGTTGCATCGACGATGCGCAATGCCTCGCGTGCCAGGGAACTCTCATGCCCGCGCGCATGCGACGCCTTGTCGACGCCCGCGAGCGCCGCGAACACGTAGTCCGGCCGGTCGTCACGCATTCGGCGGGGAATGGTGTCCAGCACCTCCCGGTCGACGTCGAGCCACCGCTCCGGTCGTCCACTGAAGTGCGTGACGGCCACGCGGAGCGCAGACCGCGGTGTGAGCGTTCCGTGGCGGCGCGACGGTGCGAGGCCGCGTGTGACGACACTGAGTGCGCCAACGCTATTCGGCACCAGTTCGAAGATCGTCGGCACGTGCGCGTCGAGGTCGTCGTTGATACGGGAGAACTGGAATCCGACATAGCTGCGCGAGTAGTCGGGCCATCCACATGCAGTGCGCTCACGATCGTACCATCGAATGCCCGGCACGCCGACCGGTCCGGGAAACCGCCCCACGAGGAATGGCGTGTACGCTGGCCCGGTGACGGATGGGAACACGCTCGACACGACGTGCATCCCGCCTTCGTCGCGCAACTGTCGCAACGCCGGGAGATCGCTCAGGTCGCCTTCAAACGCATCGCAGCGTGCTCCATCGGCGACGAGAACGATTACGGGCAAGGGGTGGCGGGAAGGTTGTACGAAGTGGCGCAGGACCGCAGACGGCAGACCGAAGACCGCAGGACCGCAGACCGCAGGACCGCAGGACCGCAGACCGCAGGACCGCGGACCGCAGGACCGAAAGGCGCAGCGTGCGACATTCAAGATGATGCGCATTGCCGCCCAACAATAGCGGCGGATCAGAATCCGTCGTGCGGCGCGTCCGTTGCTGTTCGCCATCATGCGCAGCTGTCAGCCGTCAGCGGTCACGCAGTCCAGCGCCCTTCCGGCTATCCTACCCTCCGCCGCTCCGTTATCCTCACGAATGGCTACGCGAAAAGCGACTACCAAACGCAAGAAGACCCAACCCAAAGCCGCCGGCACGAAGATCTCGACGGAGACGTCGGTCAACAATCGCTCTGCGCGCACCGCGACTGGAAAGCGAGGCAACCCAGCGCAGCTCGCAACCGCGCAGGCCGAAGCGCAGGAAGGGCTCCGCGAGCGAACTGAAGAAGGACACCGCGCCGCTGGCCGCACGCCGCCATCACAAGTATCAAAAAAGCGAAGTGCGGGCGCCGCGCGCAAAATCGACAACGACATCCGCGACTTCGCCGGCCCCGTCACCGAAGACCAAAAGCTCCTCCAGGCACCGGCCACGACAGAGACGAGTCAATCCGTCGACTTCCGAAGCACCGATACCTGGCGCGTGATGCGCATCATGGGCGAGTTCATCGAAGGCTTCGACAACCTCGCCACCGTCGAGCGCGGCGTGTCGATCTTCGGTTCCGCCCGCACCGCACCCGACGATCCGCAATACCTCGCGGCGCAGGAAACCGCGCGACTGCTTGCACTCGCGGGCTTCACGATCATCACCGGCGCTGGCCCCGGCATCATGGAGGCCGCAAACAAGGGCGCGAAGGAAGGCGGAGGCCGTTCGATCGGCTGCAACATCGAACTCCCATTCGAACAGGGCGCCAACCCGTACGTCGATACGCTCGTGAACTTCCGGTATTTCTTCGTTCGGAAGACGATGTTCATCAAGTACTCGAGCGCATTCATCATTTTTCCCGGCGGCTTCGGCACCCTCGACGAAGCGTTCGAGGCGCTCACGCTGATTCAAACCGGAAAGATCTATCAATTCCCGGTCATCCTGTTCGGCCGGCACTATTGGGCGGGACTTCTCCGCTGGTTGCAGTCGCGTGTCCTTGCCGAGCGAAAAATCTCGGCGGGCGACATGGATCTCATCCTGTTGACGGACGATCCCGCCGCTGCAGCGCACGCGGTGATCGAGGCGTACAACGCGACGCCCAAATAGCCTGAGCAAGTCGAAGGACCTGCACCTCGTGTCATCCTGAGCAAAGCGAAGGATCTGCACTCTCGTAGTTCCATTACTCCTAAGCAGAGCGCAACATGGCCAGTAAGAAGACGTCGAGCCAAAAGAAGGACGAACCCCGCGAGCGCGGTGGTTTCAAGGCCAGCCGCCACGGCGCAAAGCAGAAAGCGTCAGCCGCCGGAAACAAGAGTGCCCAGAAACGCGCCGCCGAAGAGCGCGAACACGCGGGCGAACAACACACGTCCCACGACACCTCAAAATTCCTCCAGGGCGGACGCATTGCGCCCAAGCGCATCGACGGCTCGGAAACAGCCGCCGACCTGATCGACGGAACCTTTCTCGCTTACAACGGCGCGCGACTCCGCGAAGCCTGCCAGCTGTACAGCAAGAAGATGCTGGAGAAGGACGTCACCGTCGGCATGACGCTCACCGGAGCACTCACACCCGCCGGACTCGGCATGGCGGCGCTCATTCCGCTCATCGAGTCCGGCTTCGTCGACTGGATTATCTCGACGGGCGCGAACCTCTACCACGACGCGCATTTCGGACTCGGATTGTCCATGCACCGCGGCAATCCAACAGCAAGCGATACGGTCCTCCGTGAAGAAGGCATCGTCCGCATCTACGACATCTTCTTCGACTACGACGTTCTCCTGAGCACCGACGCGTTTTTCCGCAAAATCGTGCAAGGCCCCGAGTTCCAGCGCGCAATGAGCAGCGCGGAATTCCACGCGCTGTGCGGCAAGTACATTCGCGAACGCGAAAAAGCGCTCGGCATTGGCAACAAGTCACTGCTCGGCGTCGCATACGAATGTGGCGTGCCAATCTACACGTCGTCGCCGGGCGATTCGTCAATCGGGATGAACGTGGCGGCGCTGTCGCTCGAAGGAAACAAGTGCGTGATCGACCCCAACGCCGACGTCAATGAAACGGCGTCGATCGTGCTCGCCGCAAAGCGTGGCGGAGGAAAGAGCGCCGTGTTCATCTGCGGTGGTGGCAGTCCAAAGAATTTCGCCTTGCAAACCGAGCCGCAGATTCAGGAAGTACTCGGCATCGATGAGAAGGGCCATGACTACTTCCTTCAGATTACCGACGCGCGCCCGGACACCGGCGGCCTGAGCGGCGCAACCCCCGCCGAAGCAGTCAGCTGGGGCAAGATCGATCCCGATCGACTGCCGGACGCAGTGGTCTGTTATCTCGACAACACCGTGGCACTGCCATTGCTAACGGCTTATGTCCACGCGCGTCACAAGCCGCGTAAGCTGAAGCGGTTGCTCGATAAGCGCGAAAAGAACATGCAGGCGTTGCGGGACGAGTTTGCCAAGGCGAATGGCGCACCACACGAGCCATCGGATACTGATTCGAAGTTGCCGATGCATCGCTAGTTGTCATCGTGACCGAGCGTAGCGCAGAGGTTGTCATCCTGAGCGAGCGTAGCGCAGAAGTTGTCATCCTGAGCGAGCGTAGCGAGTCGAAGGATCTGCACCTGCTGTTGCGCAGTATGCGTAACGAACGATCTGCACCACCACCAACGGAATTCATGTCATGACCATCTCCGATCTTCTCCTCCCAGAGTACGACAACGAGATCACCGTGACGCGCACCGTTCTCGAGCGCGTTCCAGACGGCAAGGGTGATTGGAAGCCGCACGAAAAGTCGTTTCCACTCGCGCATCTCGCGCAACTCGTCGCGATGATCCCAGGCTGGGTGCCGATGGTCACGGAAAAGCCCGAGCTGGACATCGCGCCAGTCGATGGCCCCAAACGCGGCTACACGATGGAGACGACCGCAACCCTGCTCGGCATGTTCGACACGAACGCCAAAACAGGCCGAGAGTCGATCGCGCGTATGACCGATGCGCAGTTCGATGAGCCGTGGCACTTCAAGGCCGCGGGCCAACTCATCTTTACGAAATCCCGCTATCAGTCACTTCGCTGGTCGGTCCTCAACCACCTCGTGCATCATCGCGCGCAACTCGGCCTGTACCTGCGCCTCATCGGCGAGAAGGTTCCGGACATGTACGGCCCGACGGCGGACACGAAAAGAGGCTAATTCCGCTTACCGCGCTCGCCCATCTCGGCCTCACGCAACACCGCCCGCACCAACGACCGCTTCGAGTATTCACCAAAGCTC
>JBDTMO010000019.1:0-18596 GCA_039934235.1 bacterium
CCGATGCGGTTACCTTCGAGCTCATGCGACGCGAGCGCATCCACGCCGCCTTTGCATTTGACAGGGACTTCGTGACCGCGGGCTTACGCTGCTCGAGTAGTCGCGCGTTTCGCCTCCGTGCATGCCGCGAATGATCGCCTGATCGAGAGATCGTCGGTAACCTCTTTAAAGTGCAGCCCCTGAACCTCGCGTCTCAAGAGTACTTGCGCGTGCTCGGGATCGCCCGCGAATTGATTCGCTCATTGTGTCCTTTGTGCCGGTCCGGTGCACCCTGGATCTGTGCGTTCATGGGAGCAATCCGCGTGCGGATCGACGCGGATCCTCGGCAACGGCTCCATTGTCCGCGCGCGCAAACGATGGCGACGACTACATTCTGCAACCGTGAACGATGTGCCCACGGCAACCGTGCGCGTAGCTCTAAAGCGCTAACGCAAATTGTACTGGTGACTCCGCGCGCGTGGCACGCGGCAGGAACGGCCCAACGACGCCATGCTGGAGCGCGACACTCGTCGTCCCCCTAAACCGTGTTCGGCTCAGCGACTCAGTCATGCATCGGTGTGCGATGCCATGATCGTTACACTGTTCGCTCAAGTGCGCGAGCACGACATGCGCGAGATTCGCGTGCACGACATCGCGCGCCAACAGCGCACTCGCCCGATTCGACAAATGTCCCACGCGCGACGCAATGCGTGCCTGCACGGACGCGGGATACGGCCCGTAGCGGAGCATTCCATCGTCGTGGTTCGACTCCACCACGAGAATGTCCGCCTCACTGCACAGCGCTCGCACGCTGCCGCTCGCGTGCCCTGCGTCCGTGCACACCACGGCGCTCGCGCCAGTGGACGTCGACGTGACGCGCACACCGATGGGACTCGCCGAGTCATGCGGCACACCGTACGTCCTGAGCGTCATCCGCGACAATGACACACTCGCGCCGACCGTCACGCGCGTACAGTTGGCGTCCTGCAATTCCTCCGACGCGTCCACCGTTCCAGAACTCGCAAAAAGCGACCAGCCCCATTTTCGCGCGCCTGCCGCGGCGCCATTGACGTGGTCGCCATGCTCGTGCGTGATGATGCACGCCTCGATCGACGCGGGCGCGATTCCGATCGTCTTGAGCCGGCCAGCGAGCGTGCGCGTCCCGAACCCGGCGTCCACGAGCACTCGGCTATCGCCACACTCGACCAGGACCGCATTCCCCTGGCTTCCGCTGCCCAGGACCCACAGTCTCATTCGCCCGCCGACCAGCGCGCTCCAAATGCTGCGCTGAGTTGAGCACGTCCCGCCGCGGCCAGCGTAACATGCCGCCGCGACATCATCCGGTCGGCCACATCGAGAAATTTCTCGAGACGGTACTCGGCAAACATCCCGGCCTCGCCCCACGAAAATGGAGCAACGACCTTGGGAGGCATCACCGACCCGTACACATTCGCGCCGGCGCCGAGCACCGTGCCGGTTGTGAGGCGCAACCCGATGCCCGTTTTGGCGTGATCACCGAACAAGGTTCCCAGGAACTGCAGGCCCGTCTCGCGCACGCCGTCGGGCGTCCACAGCTGAACCGTGCCATACGTGTTCTTCAGATTGCTCGTGATCGTACCAGCGCCGAGGTTGACCCAACGGCCCAGGATGGAGTGGCCCACAAATCCATCGTGCCCCTTGTTCGCGTGCCCGATGAAAATCGTGTTGCTCAGCTCACCGTGCACCTTGCACACGTCGCCAATGGACGAGGCGGCGATACGATCCGTCGTAACGACGGTGTCGGCGCCGATGTACAAGGGTCCGACGAGGCGCGTGAACGCCTGCACATGCGCGCCCGCCCGAACGAGAATCGGGCCAGCGGTAACGTCGAAGCACACCGCCGCCTCGACATTTGCGCCTGCGTCGACATGAACGGCATGACCACCGACACGAATACATCCAGCAGGGAGCTCAGTGGACATTCCAACGCCGAGCTGCGGCAAATCGTCCGTGAGCATCGGTACGAGATGCGCGATGTAATCCCAGACTTCGTTCATCCACCAGCCCTCACTCGGCGACACAGCCTGCTGCGTGCCTGACTGGTAGGCGAAAGAGCCGATGTTGGCCGTTCCCTCGCGCAGCGCGTCCACGTCGACGTCATTTGCCAGCCGCACAGCCGCAAGTTTGTCGCCGGACATCACCTCGTTCGATTCACGCAATGCCGCGAGGGCAGGCGCAAACCGGGCGTTCGCCAGCCAGCTGCCCTTGGGCAGCACGCCGGAATTCACAACAGGCGCCGCGCCTGGCTCCTCGAAGCCCGTGAGGTGTGGAGATGTAATGTGCCCCACGACGGACGCGCCGAGCGCGCGCGTCCAGCGCTCGCGCACGAGGAGCGCGCCCGCGCGCATCTCACCAGCCGGCCGAGTGAGCGCAAACGGCTGAAAGGTCCGAGCGCATGCGTCGTCGTACAGATAAATCCTGCTCACGACTGATCGCGAATGTGGGAGGGGAGGGTGTCGATGAGCGTCTTGAGATCGGATGCGCGATCGATCGTCGTGACGAGCGTCAATCCGTCGCGGCACACGACGACGAGATCCGACACGCCGTAGAGTACGACCGCGTTTCCTTCCGTATGCACGACGTTATTGCGTGACTGCACGGCGTGCACCTGGCCATGGACGACGTTATTGTAGTCGTCGCACGCGCGAACGCGGTGCAGGGAGGCCCAGGTGCCCACGTCGTCCCATTTGAAGTCGCCGGGCAACACGAGCACGCGGCGGCTCCGTTCCAGTACGCCGACGTCCACAGAAATGGGCGTCTGAACCGCGGCAAAGAATCCCTCGAGATCGTTCAGGTGCGCGGCCAGGTGTGGCGCGACCTCCGGTGTCAGCGCCGAGATTTCATCCAGGAAGTCACCGGCCTTCCAGACGAAGATTCCCGAATTCCAGAGGTATCCGTCGCGCACCATGGCTTCGGCGCGGGCGCGGTCCGGCTTTTCGATAAAGCGTGCGACACGGCGGACACCATCGCTCACCACATCGCCAGGCTGGATATAACCGAACCCTGGATCGGGGCGCACTGGCACTATTCCAACCGTGACGAGCGCGCTGTGCTCCTCGGCGACATCTGCCGCGTGCGCGAGTGCGGCACGAAACCCGTCCGGATCGCCAACCGCCCAGTCGGCGTGAATGCTGACCATGACGGCATCGCGTCCGCCGCGTTTCACGATTTCGTTTGCGGCCCACGCCAGCGCCGCAGCCGTGCCGGCGGGTCGCGGCTCGGCAATGAGGTTGGCTCGCGGAATCGACGGCGCGAGCTCGGCGATGGCATCCACGAGGCCGGCGTTCGTCAGGATCAGCGTGCGCTCTGGCGGAACCAGCGGCGCAAGCCGAGAGAGTGCGTCGCTAAGAAGGGGTTCGTCCGTCGCGAGCGGGAGCAGCTGCTTGGGGCGGGCGGGTGTGCTGATTGGCCAAAATCGAGAGCCGACGCCACCGGCAAGGACAACGGCCCACCGGTTCATGACGCGTCGGAGCTGGGCTCGACGGCCACACCCGCCAACTCGGCGGCGCGCGCATAGAGCCGCTTGGGGCTGAACGGCTTCGTCAGGAATTCACTGGCGCCCAGTTCTATGGCGGCACGATGCTGCTGTTCCTGACCCGCGGCGGTGAGGACGATGGTTGGCAGAAGCTTCAGCCGTTCATCATTCTTCATCTCTGCGAGCACGTCGAGGCCGCTGAGGTAGGGCATCATGAGATCGAGAAGGACGAGAGCAATATCGGGTTCGCGGTGTAATACCTCCAGCGCCTCGCGCCCATCGTAGGCCAACGTGACCCGAAATGGCCCATGCTCGAGCTTCATTTTGATAATGCGTCCAATGTGCGGCTCATCATCGGCGACGAGGACATGGGTCAGCGGTGTGTCGTCAGTCACTATACCAGGGCTGCGATATGTTCGCGGTTGCGGCGAAGCTCGAAGAGCAATTTTCCGACGTTGGCGTCGGAGCGGACCAGCACGACCAGTATCGCGTCGGCGTTCAGTACGGAAACAATGGCGAGGCCGTCATGATATTCGAGCACCGACGTCATGAGTACCCCACGACCAATGGCAGTGCCAAGGTCGTCTGCGGGTCCGATGATGGACGGAATTCTTGCGGCAAGGTCCTCTGGGTCGAGGCCCGGCACGCCCTGACTGTCGATCAGCAAGCCATCGCGTCCGAGAACGACGGCGGCCTCTACTCCCTCGCGCTGCCGGATGGCGGTCACAAGGTCTCGAATGCTCGGCATGCCTGGCTCCAACTTGGAAAAGTGCAGCGAAGCTTAAAGGTGAGGTGAGTGAAGTCAAGCTATGACAATCGCTTGAGTTTGATCGCCCCGACCCCTATTCTCCACGTAGATCACATCGAATCCAACTCGCAACAATTTATGCTGCCGACACGCCTATTGCGCGTCGCGCTCGTTGGTTTTGCTATTCTCGGCGTCGCTTGTGGCGACCCGACGCTGGCAAAGGCGACGTACGCGAGCGGACAAGCCACGACGACCTTGTACGCCCTCGCCGGCGCACCGGCCAACGTTCCTACTGCATTGAGCTTCTTGTCAGGCCCGGCGCACGCGTCGGCGACGTTTGCCTTCGACGTCGCCGTTGATCTCGATGCGCAGAATCGCGTCGTTGTTATGCCCGTTCGTACCATCGCCGGCGCACTGGCGGGCACGCTCAAGCGCGTTGGCCTTCAAGTCGTCCCCGGCACGTTTGCCTCGGTCGTCGAGGTTCCAAACACCGGATACGATACGTTGAGCGTGAAGACCATTACTCCCGGCACCGTGCTCGCCGCGGAGTTGCAGGACCCGACGGCCTGCTACAGCAGCTACAACCTGGCCGTGCTCACCTCGCAGATCATCTACGCCAAATTCGTCGTCGACAGTGTCGATGCGAGCACGCGTCGCATCTTTACGCGCAGCGTGGTCGATCCGAATTGCGGCTATCGCGGAGTCGTGCCGGATTCGGTACCCCGGCGCTGATGCACGACGCACGACTGATACGCGAGGGCCTCGATGAGCTTCGCGAGGCGATGCGTCGGCGGGGCGCACTCGGCGCGCTCTCCGCGCAACTCGATCAGTGCGAACGACTCGACCGCGAGCGCCGCCTGCTCATTCAGGCGGTGGAAGAACGAAAGGCGGCGCGGAACGCGAGCTCGCAGGAAGTAGCGCGACGGAAGAGAGCAGGGGAGGACGCGGCCGACCTCATCGCGCAGGGGCGCGCGCTCGGTGAAGAGATTTCGCGCCTCGAGTCTGAACTCGCGACGGCGGAACACGCGCTCGATGCAATCGTCATGGAAGTGCCGAACATGACGCTCCCCGATGTCCCCTCGGGCGACGAAACGCACAACGTCATTGTGCGCACCTGGGGAACGCCGCGTGCGTCGGATGGCGTGAAGCCACACTGGGATATCGCGGCCGCACAGGGTCTGTTCGATCTCGAACGTGGCGCGAAAGTGAGTGGGTCGGGCTTCGTCGTGTATCGTGGCAAAGGAGCGCGCCTCGTGCGCGCGCTGCTGAACTTTTTCGTCGAGAGTCACGTTGACGAACACGGGTACGAGGAGATCTGGCCTCCGCTCCTCGTGAACCGTGCAACGATGACGGGAACTGGGCAGTTGCCCAAGTTCGAGGATGATGCGTACAAGATCGGCGGCGACGAACTCTTCCTGATTCCCACGGCAGAGGTGCCCGTCACCAATCTCTATCGCGACGAGATCATCGATCCCGACGTGCTGCCGAAGAGCTTCTGCGCGTACACGCCCTGTTTTCGGCGAGAAGCAGGGTCGGCGGGCAAGGACACGCGCGGCATTCTGCGCATGCACCAGTTCGACAAGGTAGAGCTCGTGCGTTACTGCGCCCCTGAAGACTCGGAGGCGCAATTGCAATTGCTGCTCGGCCACGCCGAAGCGATGCTGCAGAAGCTGGAGATTCCGTACCGTGTGACGCTTCTCGCTGCGGGCGATACGGGATTTTCCAGCGCGAAGACGTATGATCTCGAAGCGTGGGCGGCCGGAGTCGGCGCGTGGCTCGAAGTGAGTTCGGTCAGCACGTTCACCGACTTCCAGGCGCGTCGCGCGAACATTCGCTATCGGCCTGCGAAGGGCGAGAAACCGCGCTTCGTGCACACGCTGAACGGATCCGGGCTCGCCTTTCCGCGAACCATTGCCTGTCTCCTCGAGCATCATCAGCAGCCGGACGGAAGCGTCGCCATCCCCGAGGCGCTGCGGAAGTATGTAGGGACTGACCGGCTCGGGTAGGACGATGCGCCGGGGTCTTCCCGAGCTGGTCGTCGGACTCCTCTTTGCCATCCTGCTGTCGTCGTACGTGGTGTTCACGCGCGAGGTGGTGCGCGACCTCAGACATGAAGGCAAGCGTGCGAGCGAGATGTATGCGCGCGTCTTCCGCGCGCAGGCCGACACCAACGAGAGCGCGTCGACCCAGGCGATCCTGGATTTGTCGAAAAGCATCAAGGAGCAGGGCGTTCCGCTCGTCCTCACGGATCGCGCCGGAAAGCCCGGAGCGGCAGCGAACATTCCTGTGGACATCGCCGGTGACGACGCGCGCCTCCGCTCGTACGTGAAGGAGTTGGACCGGAGAAACCCACCGGTGGTGGATTCGCTCGTCGGTGAAATTCACTACGGCGACCCGCCAATCATACGCTGGCTGACGATCATTCCTGCGCTGCAGGCAGCCAGCGCATTGGTGCTGCTGCTCGCGGCCGTGTACATCGTCCGCACGCGCGGAAATGCGGAGCGTGAGCGCGTGTGGGCGGGGATGGCGCGCGAGTCGGCGCACCAGCTCGGAACGCCCCTCTCGAGCCTGGCCGGTTGGATCGAGCTCATGGAGGAGCGAGGCGCCGATGCGGCGACGCTGTCCGCGCTCACGCAAATGCGCGCTGACCTCGTGCGACTCGATCGTGTCGCGCATCGCTTCGAGCGCATCGGACGGGAGCCTCGACGCGATACCGTGGACCCTGCTGAGCTGGTCGAGCGACTTGGCAATTACTTTCGCCAGCGCGTTCCCACGCTCAAGCACGCCGTGACCATCGACATCATCCCCCCGGAGGAGGCGTTCACGGTACTCGGCGACGCCGTGCTGTTGGAGTGGTCGCTCGAGGTGCTGGTGAAGAATGCCGTTGACGCGCTCGCTGGGCGCGGGGGTCGCATCACGCTTGCCACCACACACCGTCCTGAAGGCGGCGCTCGCATCATCGTCGTTGACGACGGTCCCGGAATTCCGCGTGATGTGCGTGGCAGAATCTTTGAGCCGGGATTCTCCACCAAGAAGAGCGGATGGGGCATCGGCCTCTCGCTTGCTCGGCGTATCGTCGAGGAGAATCACGGCGGAACGTTGCGGCTCGCACCCTCTGATCGCGGCGCGTCGTTCGAGATTATCTTACCCTGATGGCCATTGCGACTGACGATACGCTGCTGCAGGGACTCAACCCGGCGCAGCGTGAGGCGGTGCTGCACGTCAAGGGCCCGCTTCTCGTCCTTGCGGGAGCGGGCTCTGGCAAGACGCGCGTGCTCACCACTCGCCTCGCTCGACTCATAGATCACGACGGTGTGGATCCCAGTCGGATTCTCGCCGTCACGTTCACCAATAAGGCAGCGGGCGAGATGAAGCATCGTATCTCGGCGCTGCTCGGACGCGCCCCGGTCGGCATGTGGGTCGGGACGTTTCACGCGATTGGCGCGCGGATGCTTCGTGCCGCGCCGCATCTCGTCGGCCGCACACCGTCGTTTACGATCTATGACCAGGACGATGCGCAGACCGTGGTCAAGCGCATCATGGAGCGGCACACGATCAACGCCAAGCAGTTTACGCCGCGTGGTGTTCACGGCGCGATCTCGGATGCGAAGAATGCACTTGTCTATCCGGACGAGTATGCGAGTCTCGCCATGGATCCGTTTGCGCGCGCGATTGCCAAGGTGTACCCGGACTACGGAGTCGAACTGCGCAATGCCAATTCCGTGGACTTCGACGACCTGCTGCTGCTTCCCGTGCAAATGCTCGCGCAGAATGCACGCGAGCTGGAGAAGTATCAGCGTCGCTTTCAATACATCCTGGTGGATGAGTACCAGGACACCAATCGCGCGCAGTATCAATTGGTGAAGCACCTCGCCGGCGGACACGGCAACCTTTGCGTCGTCGGCGACGATGACCAGTCCATCTACGGTTGGCGTGGTGCGGATATCCGTAACATCCTCGACTTCAAGAAGGACTTTACCGAGGCGCACGTCGTTCGCCTCGAGGAGAATTATCGCAGCACGCCTGAGGTGCTCGATCTCGCGAACACGGTGATCAGTGTGAACACTGGTCGCATGGGAAAGACGCTCCGCGCAACGCGCGCGAGCGGCGAACGCGTCACCGCGGTGCGCTGTCTCGACGAGCGCGACGAGGCGGACTTCGTTGTCGAAGAGTTGACCGCGCGGCGCGCGCAGGCGGGCACGCACGGATTGCGCGACTTCGCAATCGTGTATCGCACGAACGCGCAAAGCCGAGCCATCGAGGAAGCACTGCGTAAGCGCGCGGTACCGTATCGCCTGGTTGGGTCGGTGCGCTTCTACGACCGGCGCGAAGTGCGCGACTTGATGAGCTACCTCAAGCTCATTGCCAATCCCGCCGATGACGAGGCGTTTCGTCGCGCTGTTGCCGTTCCCAAACGCGGACTTGGCGACACGACCATCGAGCAGCTGTCACTTGCCGCCCGCGAAGGCGGCGTGCCGATGCTCGCCGCGTCGTTGCGTCCTGACCTGCTTGGAACGATTCGCCCCGCGGCTCGCGGCGCGCTTGCCGAGTTCGCGCGCATCATCGCGAAACTCCGTGATTCGGCGCGCGAGGCTGGCGTCGATGAGCTGCTGCGGCAGGTAGTTGAAGAGATCCGCTATGACGAATACCTCAAGGCAGAAGGCCCCGAATCGGCAGACCGGCTCCAGAACGTGAGTGAGCTCATTACGGGCGCCGCAGAGCTGGTCGCCGACGAAGAAGGCGAAGTCGGGCTCACGCCGCTCGATCACTTCCTCCAGAAAGCGATGCTCGTCGCTGAGTTGGACAAGCTTGGTCCGGATGCGGACGCGGTTACGATGATGACCCTGCACAATGCCAAGGGACTCGAATTCCCGGTGGTGTTCATCACGGGCCTCGAGGACGGACTGTTCCCGCTTGCCAAGGCGTTCGACGATCCCGCGCTGCTCGAGGAAGAGCGACGCTTGTTTTACGTCGGGATCACGCGCGCCGAGCGTAAACTGTTCCTCACGCACGCCGAGGAGCGACGCCGAAACGGGGAGTTCATGGCGTCCAAGGCGTCGAGCTTTCTTCAGGCCATTCCCGAAGAGATGCTCGAGCAGCGCAAGACCATCAAGGTGCGCAGCTCGGGTCGATCCTTCATGCATTCGCTCGGCGGCGGCAGCCAGTGGGGCAACTCACGCGCACGTGGGGTCGACCATCCCGCGCGCGAGCAATGGCTCGATGCGGAGAGCGCGTTCCCGCCGAGCGCATCGCAGCGTCGTCCCGGAACGCCGGTCACGCGCGTCGCCGCATTCGCAGAAGCCGAAGAGTCGCAAGACGCTGCGGTCATCGCGGTCGGCTCGCGCGTCAAGCATCGCAAGTTCGGGAGCGGTGTGATCGCCGAATTGGCGGGCGCGGGCCGCGACCTCAAGGCAAAGATCGATTTCGATGATGAATCGATTGGCCGGAAGACGCTCGTGGTGGCGCAGGCGAACCTCGAGCGGGATATGGAGTAACTGCTTGCTCCTCCACGGCGAGCGTATCGAACCGTTGTCATCCTGACCGGGCGCAGCGACGAGTTGTCATCCTGAGCGAGCGCAGCGAGTCGAAGGATCTGCTTTTTGCATGGAGTCGTGCTAGCGCTGAACCGCGGAGGGCGCAGAGGAGCACAGGTCCGCAGAGACAACGCAATTCAAGCACTCCTCCGCGTCCTCTGCGGTTTAACGACAAAGCAACGTTGTCAAGCAAGCGTCGCTGATATTGGTGGGAGCAGTCTCGAACCCGTTCCACGTCGTGTCTCTCGAACACCCACTTCAATGCCGATTTCCATCACGGACGTTCGCCACATCGCCAGCCTCGCGCGACTCGGGCTCACTGACGCGCGCGCGGAAACGCTGGTGGGCGAGCTGAATATCATTCTCGATCACATGGACGCGCTGTCGAAGGTGGACACCGCCGGCGTGGAGGAAACCATCGGCATCGGCGCCCGAGGGACGCCCGTGCGTACGGACGACGGGCCGCCGCTGCCACTCGCCCGCGCCCTTCACGGATTCGCGCCGAGCATGCGCGACGGATTCCTGCTCGTGCCGCGCCTTTCGTCGCACGAGTCGGTCGAGGAGACATGAGTATTCCGTCGCCGTCCGCCGCAGTACTGCGCGACGAAAGCGTCGCGGGTACCCGTGATCCGGGCGCGACGGTAAGCACCGCCATCGACCGCGCTCTCGCCGTGGGCGCCGGTCGCTCCGATCTGAATATTTTCATCTCGACCGACGATGCCGACGCGCGTGCTGCGGCTGCGGCAGCCGTCGAGCAGATGAACGACACGGAACCTGGACTGCTGGCAGGGGTGCCCGTGTCGCTCAAGGACAACCTCGCGACGCTCACGCTACCCACGACATGCGGCTCACGCATTCTCAGCGGCTACGTGAGTCCGTACGAGGCGACCGTCGTCCGAAAGCTGCGCGACGCAGGCGCAATCCCGTTCGGGAAAACCAACATGGACGAGTTTGCGATGGGTTCGTCCACGGAACACAGCGCCTTCGGTCCGACGCGCAACCCGCTTGCGCACGATCGCGTGCCTGGCGGCTCCTCCGGGGGATCGGCCGCCGCGGTGGCGGCAGGCATCGTTCCCATTGCGCTTGGCTCGGAGACGGGCGGTAGCGTGCGCCAACCCGCGTCATTCTGCGGCATCGTCGGCGTGAAGCCCACGTATGGTCGCGTCAGCCGGTTCGGGCTCGTCGCGTTTGCATCGTCGCTCGATCACGTGGGTGTTTTCGGCGCGACGGTAGACGATGCGGCTCGCGGTCTCCGCGTTATCGCTGGCCACGATTGGCGGGATTCGACGTCCGCCGTTTTGGATGTGCCAGACTACCATAACGCGGCCACAGGGTCGGTGAAGGGGTTGATCGTTGGTCGGCCGAAGGAGTATTTCCCCGAGTCGCTGGACCCAAGCATCCGCGCACGCTGTGACGCCGCGTTCGAACACTTGCGCAGCCTCGGAGCCGTGATTCGCGATGTGTCGCTCCCACACACGGACATGGCGATTCCCGTCTACTACATCGTCGCGCCCGCTGAAGCGTCCGCGAACCTCGCGCGGTTCGACGGCGTGCGATACGGTTTGCGGATCGAAGGCGATGGACTGAGAGGCATGTACGAGGCAACGCGATCACAAGGCTTCGGCGCCGAAGTCACTCGCCGGATCCTGCTGGGCACGTATGTCTTGAGTGCTGGCTATTACGATGCGTACTATCGCAAGGCGCAGCAGGTTCGCACGCTCATTGCAGCGGACTTCAGCGCGGTGTTCGCGAGCGGCGTCGACGTCCTCTTTACGCCGACCGCGCCGACCACGGCGTTTCCAATTGGCGCGATCTCCGATCCATACGAGATGTATCTCAGCGACATCTTCACGGTCACCGCAAATCTCGCGGGCGTGCCGGCCATGTCGCAGCCAATCGGTCGCGTGGATGGTCTGCCGGTTGGAGGTCAATTCATCGCGGCGCATTTCGACGAGATGAAGATGTTCACGGCCGCCTATGCCCTCGAGCGCGCGCTGGGCGCGGAGGCCCGCGCATGAGCACCCCCGCGATGGATTCGGCAATGTCCGAGTGGGAAATGGTCGTTGGGCTCGAGGTGCACGTCCAGCTCAAGACACGAACGAAACTATTCTGCGCGTGCGCCACGGAATTTGGCGCGTCGCCCAACGTGCACACGTGTCCCGTCTGTCTGGCGCTCCCGGGCGCACTGCCGGTGTTGAACGCCAAGGCGGTCGAGTTGGCAACGCGCGCGGCCCTCGCGCTGAATTGCGCCGTGCAACCTGCGTCGGTGTTCGCCCGGAAAAACTACTTCTATCCCGACTCGCCAAAGGGATACCAGATCTCGCAGTTCGACAAGCCGCTTGCCACGAATGGCTTCGTTGAAATCGGATCACGCGCTGACCATTCGCCAATTCGGGTTGGCGTGACACGCGTGCACATGGAAGAGGACGCGGGCAAGTCGGTTCATGACCGCTTTGCCGGCGTTACAGCAATCGACCTCAATCGGTCTGGAACGCCACTCATCGAAATCGTCAGCGAGCCTGATATGCGTTCTGCGGTGCAAGCAGGGGCATACCTGCGCGTGCTCAGGCAGATCATTGAATACGTGGACGTTTCCGATGTGAGCATGGAAGAGGGAAGTTTGCGCGTCGACGCCAACGTCAGCGCGCGACGTCGCGGAGAGACAGCGCTCGGCACCAAGACCGAAGTGAAGAACATGAACTCCTTCTCCGGCGTCGAGCGCGCGCTGGAGGTCGAGTTCACGCGGCAAGTCGAGCTGCTTCGCGCCGGTGGTACCGTCTTGCAGCAGACAATGTTGTGGGACGCGTCATCGAGCGAGGTGCGTCCGAGCCGAACAAAGGAAGGCAGTCACGACTACCGCTACTTCCCGGAGCCGGATCTTCCGCCGCTCATCCTGTCGATCGACTGGATCGCCAAGATGCGACACGACCTGCCGGAGCTGCCCGCCGCGCGCCGCGCGCGCTTCGCGTCGGAGTACGCGTTGATTCCGTACGACATCGACGTCCTGACGGCCAATCCACGAATTGCCGAGTACTACGAAGCCGTCGCGCGCACGCACGGCGACGCGAAGGCCGCAGCGAACTGGGTGATGGGCGAAGTACTCGCACACCTGAAGACCACGGGCGAAGACATCGCAGCATTCCGCGTGCGTCCCGCTGATCTCGCGCAACTCCTTGGACTCGTGAGCGGCGGCGTCGTCTCGCACACCGCGGCAAAGCAGATCTTCACGCACATGATCGCGAGCGGCGACCCACCAGCACAGATCGCCGAGCGTGAAGGGCTCATCAAGGTGGACGACGATGCGCAGCTCGCCGCATGGCTCGATGAGGTCATCGCCGACATGCCTGCCGAAGCCGCGCGCTATCGCAACGGCGAACAGCGACTGCAGGGCGTCCTGATCGGTGCGGCGATGAAGAAGTCCAAAGGGCGCGCAGACCCCAAAAAGCTCAATCAGCTACTCGCGACTCGGCTCGGCTCGTAGAGCCTGGGGAACAGCTTGCCCACATAACCGAGGGATCTGGACGGCAAGCCAAACGCGCGCTGCGCCTCCTCGCGCACGTGCGCCGCGCCACCAAATCGCATCGCGTCCTTGCGCACCTGCTTTGCGCGCCGAAGCGCGTCGTCCCCTGACGGGTCCAGCTTGAAGGGCGACGAACGATCGAAGCGGACGAGCAAGTCGATTATGTGATCGTACGAGTGCTCGAGATACTGTTCCACCTCGACATCGGCGAGATCCCACCGGCTGTTCTCCGTCATGAGGCCGAAGATGCGTTGCCATCCTTCGTTGTCGGCGGCGTGCACCATGCCGCGAAAGATCCGCCGATTGGTCTGTGTGCTGAAAATGGTCGGGCTCAGGATGCGATCGAGCAGGCCGTCGGCGCGCGAATGATCCAGCAGGATGAGGTCGCGCGCCTGACGCGCGCACGCCGGACCAAGATGCGTTTCAAAGCGGCTTTCCCAATACGTGTGGCCGAGCGACGACGTGCTCGCTGTCACCGCGAGCTGCATGGGCACGAAATGATTGTGCGCGATGGAATCAGCGGCGAGGTGCGCGAGATAGCCCAACCCGAAGGCGCGCATCGGATCGTCGGTCGCCGCCGCGTGGATCTCGAGCCCGACGGCCCAGGAGTGGCAGTGTCGTCCTGTCGGGACGTATTTCTTCGCGAGGCTCGTGTCCGCAGCGATCGACCCGTACAGAAAGTCATACGGGAAGGCGCGGAGGAGGTTGGCAATGGCGTCGGGCAGCACATTGAGCGACCGAAGCACCGCGTCCCCCAGGAAGACATGCGTCCCAGGTGTCCATGCATGCGCGGTGCGTGGCAGCATCGCGACAAGCAGCAGCGCGAGGGCGGTCAGGCCGCCCACTCGCGCCAATGCATTCAACCAGTGATGGGGACCTTTAGATGCCCATCCGCTTGCGTTGCTGCCGGAGCATGCGCCGGAGATCACGGAGCTCGCGGCTAACCAGTCCATCGATCCGCTCGCGCGCCGCACCGACCGTCTCGCGAACATCGTGTTCGATGCGATCGACCGGAATGCGATCGATGAGCTCTCCGCCCTGTTCGCGTGCCCATCGAGCACCGGCGGTTCCTGCGCGCAGGGCGCTACGGGCGCCAACGCGGGCGCCGCGCAGCAGTGGTGCAGCGGGCCGCTCGCCGGATGGCCCACGCCGGAGTAGCAGGGTTGCCGTTGCGCCGATAGCGGCGCCAATAAGCGCTGCGGTGAGCAAATCGTACTGCGCGTCACGCCCATCCACGTCTGCGCGGGCGGACTCGCGGACGCGTGGGCCCCGCTTCGGCCGAATCGGGATCGTCGTAGCCATCATCGAGCTCCTCTGACGCCGGGAGCGGCGCGCGCTGCGCGTCCTCCGCGTCGTCTTCATGGTGAAGCGCGGCCGCCCCCGTGCGCACCCCGCGCACCGTCGACGCCGTCGCGACGAACACTGACTCCGCTTCCTGCTGTGCTACCTCGAGCAACGCATTGAATTCATTCAGCCGATGCTCCGTCAGCGCCACCGCCTGCTGCAACCGCAGGTTCGCGGCCGCAATCGTTGCGTTGATCTGCTGCACGTCCGTGCGCACCGACGTCGTCACGTAATTCACGTTGTCGGCGATCGCGCTCGCATGCCGCATGATCGGATTCACGTCGCCGTAAATCCGGTCGAGCAAGTGGCTGATTTTGGCGTAGCTCTTTCGAAAATTCCACGCCGCCGGTACGAGCACTACGGTCAACACCAGAATCGCGATCGTCATCAACCCGCTCGCGACCGCCGTCGTCTTCTCGAACCAACCACGTTCCTGTCCAACCTGCCGCATCAACACGGTGTCGGCATGCACCGCCTGCACCAGCAACCACGCACCGGCACGTGCGAACAAGACGGTCATCGGCAACCTGGGCTAATTGTCGGCCACAAAGGCTTGAGTCCGCATTCGCGTGTCGAGTGCGCGGCTCTGCGCCGCCGGCCTCGCGATGTGCAAGGGCGGGGCCAACGGTATCAGTACGCGGCATCGTAGCCCGCGCGCGCTCGCGCTGTCAACCCGGCTCGCTGTTGCACGCGCAGGCTCAGTCTCATGGTCGTGCGCTGTCTTGCGCTCGCCGGTTGTTCACCGTTCACCGCTCACCGTTCACCGTTCACCGTTCCCTGACCGCGGCGCGAAGGGTGCAGTGCACTCGCCGCAACGCTTGACCCTTGTGCGCGCTCAAGGGATGTTTCGCGCCAGCGCAGCCACCTCGCACTTCGCAGGTGGCACAGACCACTCGCACGCAACTCATGCCAGCAATGCAGTACGTCGTCCAGGGAGGCCACCGCCTCGCCGGACGCATTCGGCCCTCGGGCAACAAGAACGCCGCGCTTCCCATCGTTGCTGCCGCGCTGCTCTGTGACGAGCCGGTATATCTCACCAATGTTCCACGGATCAAGGACGTGGAGACACTGGTTCTCCTCCTGCAGTCGGTCGGTGCGAGTGCCGAGTGGACCAGTCGAAACGCGCTCACGATCCACGCGAAAACCGTCACCGCCGCCGAGCTCGATCCGGAGCTCTGCAGAAAGATCCGGGCGTCGATCCTTCTCGCAGGTCCGCTTCTCGCCCGGTGCGGCGAGCTCAGACTACCACCTCCCGGCGGCGACGTCATCGGCCGTCGCCGCGTCGACACGCACTTCCTCGCATTGCAACAGCTCGGCGCGACGTTCGAGTTCGACAACGCGTTTATCCTGAAGGCCGACAGGCTCAAAGGCGCCGACGTCTTCCTCGACGAGCCAAGCGTGACGGCAACCGAGAATGCGCTGGCCGCGGCCGTTGCGGCGGAGGGAACGACGGTACTGCGCAATGCGGCGAGTGAGCCGCACGTCCAGGACCTCGCGCACTTTCTCGTCGCAATGGGCGCAAGCATCGAGGGAATCGGGACCAACACCATCACGATCAACGGCGGTCGCCCACTGCGCGGCTGCACCCACGAGATCGGACCAGACCACATCGAAGTCGGGTCGTTCATCGGACTCGCGGCCGTCACGCGCTCGGAAATCACGATCGAGCGCGCCGGAGTCGAGCATCTCCGCTCCACGCTCATGGGCTTCGAGCGACTGGGCGTCGTATGCCGCATCGAAGGCGCTGATCTCGTCATTCCCGACAATCAGGAGATGGTGATCAGGAGTGACCTCGGCGGTGCAGTCCCCAAGCTCGAGGATCAACCCTGGCCAGCCTTCCCGGCCGATACGATGTCGATTGCGCTCGTCACCGCGACCCAGTGTACCGGAACGATCGTGATTCACGAAAAGATGTTCGAGTCGCGCCTCTTCTTCGTGGACAAGTTGATCGGTATGGGCGCACGAATCGTCCTCTGTGATCCTCATCGTGCGGTCGTCGTCGGCCCGTCACAGTTGCACAGTGGCCGGGTTGAATCGCCGGACATCCGCGCTGGGATGGCCATGCTGCTCGCGGCGCTCTGCGCGCGTGGTGAAAGCATCATCGACAACGTAGGCCAGATCGAGCGCGGCTACGAGCGAATCGACGAGCGACTTCGTGCGCTGGGCGCTCAAATCGAGCGCGTCGAGGATCGCCGCACGAAGTGACGGCTGCGTTGGATATCCGGGAAGGCGGGGAGGTCGTCGATTCGTTCGCGGAGCTCGGCGTCCTCGCGTTCACGACCGGCAGGGCCGGAGGGAGCTTTGGTACCGGAACCGATGAGCCGGTGCGCGATGTCATGGCGCGCTGGAGCGCGTTGCGCGCGTTGCTCGGCGGCCACGGTTGTCGGCTCGCGACGGCGACGCAGGTGCATGGCGCAGCAATCGTGGAGCATGGCGGCGAGTGGCGCGGATGGCTCCGCGGTGAGGACGCCGACGGCCATCTCGCCGTGCATCGCGGGACCGCGATGGCCGTCACGGTGGCGGACTGTGTTCCAGTGTTCCTCGCACATGCATCTGGCGCGGCGGCCGCGCTGCACTCCGGCTGGCGGGGCACTGCCGGTCGAATCACCGCGAAGGCGATCCAGCGCTTTGCGTCACTCGGTCTGCGGCCTGACGAATTGCGGCTGCATTGCGGGCCGGCAATTTGTGGGGGCTGCTACGAAGTGAGCCCTGACGTCTATGGCCTGTTGACGGGACGTGCCGTAGCATCACCGACAACGGTCGACCTCCGGTCTCTCATAGCCGATGACGCGAGAGCGCTGGGCGTCCGCTCCATTTCAGTGAGTTCGCTCTGCACGCGCTGCGACAATGATCGGTTCTACTCCCATCGCGCTGGCGACCCGGGAAGGCAACTCGGAGTGATCGCGGCACGACGCTGACCGGAGCGCGGTTCGCGGCGCTCGCCTTGACCCCCCGATCTCCCCGCGATACTTTGTATACGTGACCGGCCTCACAGCCGGTTGCTGAATGTGGGGGACGCTCCCCACATTTTTTTATTGCCAGACGGTCCCTAGAGACAACATGAACGAAGAGTTGGAACGTGTTGTCACCAAAGAGCTTGACGAGGCTTTGTTCGATCTCGTCGAGCTTCGGCAAGGGGGCACGCGCTCGCGCCCGGTGCTTGAAGTTCGCATCGATCGGCGTGATGGTCAGAAGGTGACCGTCGACGACTGCGCGCGCGCCTCGCGCGTCCTCGAGGCGCGGTTGGATGGCGGTGCGCTCGTGTCAGATCGGTACGTGTTGCAGGTGTCGTCGCCGGGTGAGCGTCCATTGCGGACGCCTGCCGAGTGGCGACGCTTTGTCGGTCGCTGGGCGAGCGTGCTCGCGCCGGATTTCGGCGGGCGGCTTGAAGGAGAAATCCTCGCGGTGGACGAGGACAGCGAGGTGGTATCGGTCACGCTTCGTTTGGAGCGCGGTGAGGAGAAGCAGATGCCTCTCACAGCGGTCAAGGAGGCGAGGCTGGCGTTCCGCTTTTCATAACGAAGGTCACGGGTCGGCCGCAGAGGCGATCCTTCTCAGCGAGGTCTTGGATGGTCAGTTCCGCAGAGATGTTGGCGGCGTTCCGCGAGTTGTCGAACACCAAGCAGCTCGACCGGACGGAGCTGTACGGGCTTCTGCAGGACGGCTTCATGGCCGCGCTGGCGAAGAAGTACGGGCCGACCGTGCAGGCGGAAGTCGAGATCGACGACGCCAAGGGCGAGATCAAGATCACCGTGCTCAAGACCGTCGTGCAGACGGTCGAGGATCCCGCGCGGGAGATTGCCCTCGAGGAGGCCAAGCTGTTCGACGAAGGCTTCGAGCCCGGCGACGTCATGGAAGAGCCGCTCGACTTCACTGTCTTCGGCCGCGCCGCCATTCAGGCGGCCAAGCAGCGCATCATCCAGCGCGTCCGCGAAGGCGAGCGCACCAAGATCCGCG
>JBDTMO010000020.1:0-18562 GCA_039934235.1 bacterium
GCGGCGATGGCCGGGTCCGCGATGATCCTTCCCGAGTGCCGCTGGATGTGGGATGGCGTCGAGGGTGCGGACTCGCTCGTGCTCAATGCGCACAAGTGGCTGGGCGTCGCATTCGACTGCTCACTGTACTTCGTGCGCGACGCCGATCACCTCGTGCGCGTGATGTCCACGAATCCGAGCTACCTACGCACGGCGGTCGACGACAAGGTGAAGAATCTTCGCGATTGGGGATTGCCGCTTGGCCGTCGGTTCCGCGCGTTGAAACTATGGCTGCTCATTCGCGAGCAGGGTGTCGAGGCGCTTCAGCTCCGACTGCGTCGAGATCTCGCGAACGCGCAGTGGCTTGCGACGCAGGTGCGCTCGGCGGATGGGTGGCGGGTGCTCGCGCCGGTGTACCTGCAGACGCTGTGTGTGCGGCACGAGCCGGTAGGGCTCGCGGGCGACGACCTCGATGCCTACACGTTGGCGTGGGCTGAGCGGATCAATGCGTCAGGGAAGGCGTACGTGACGCCTGCGATTCTCGAAGGGCGATGGATGGTTCGGGTGTCGATTGGCGCGGAGATGACTGAGCGCGCTGACGTCGAGGCGTTGTGGGCGTTGTTGCAACGACCTTAGTGGCGCTTGCCGTCATCAGGATGGCAGGCCTGATCCACCACGACCGCGCTCGCGAGTATCAGCACAGGGTCCTCATCATCCGCGATGTCGACGCCGTAGGTGTCTGTCCAGCTGAACCACTGCTTCGACACCGTCGCCACCACGCGCTCACCTCGACGAAACGCATATTCGTGGTCCATGAAGTCCCCCTCGGCCTCGAGATCATCAGGCCCGGGGACGTCCACCGTGAAGCGGTGATGAAAGAAGGCGAACAACTCCTTCTTCACGACAGCGGCGACGTGACCATCGCGCCAGATCTCATAGGTCTTGCCCCACGCGAACAGCTGTTGCTTGATGAACGCCAGCTCGTGGCCATCGAGGTCCTGGAAGGACAGCTGGTCGCCGAAGCTGAACGCCTTGCCGTCCACGAAGTAGATATCGCGCTCGTTCTCGTCCTTGATGTAGAAGTCGTCACCGAAGGAAAACAGCTTCTGCTTCATCACGTAGCGCATGGTGTCTCACGTCGAAGGGAAGTCATCTAATCACGAGATTCGTCTGCAACCTGACGCCAGTACGGCGGAAGGTGCTCGACCTTGCGCAACGCCGCCGCCGCGAGCCCGCCGTGCAATGCTTGCGTCATCGTACGGAGCGTAACGCCATGTTCGGGCCGATTCAGCACACGCACGTCGTCACCCGCGCCGACGTCGCCTTCCTGCACGACTTTCAGGTACGCTCCCATACGAAGCGCCGCCATGAACCGTTTCGGAAAATGCGGATCCGCCACGCGAATGCCGAGCTTGTAGCAGGGAAGGCGAGGTTGTGTGACCTCCAATATCGTGCTGCCCACCGCCCACTGCTCTCCGACAATTGCCGACGAGAGATCGAGTCCCTGGACGGTGAGATTTTCACCAAACAGGCCCATTGGCGTCTCCATACCCTCGGTGTCTCGCCAGTAGTCGTAATCCTCGCGCGCGTACGCATACACAGCCTTGTACACGCCGCCATGCACGGTTCGATCAGCTTGATCGTCACCATCGAAGTTGACGCCGGTAATCGCAACGCGGCCCAACACTGCCTGTTTCCAGATGCCGGTTACGACCAGCCGGCCTCGCCACTCAACGTCGCGAATGCCACCAACATTCATCGAGAGCACGCGTGGGGCGATGGCGTTGGTCATGCTCACAATTCTAGCAGGTCGCGCCCGACGACAATCTGTCCGCCAAAAAACTTGCGCGCCTCTGCGATCCATATCGCATCGGTGACCAACGGATCTTCCGCCGGTATCAGGTGCGACAAGACGAGCGTCTTTACCTGCGCCGCCTGGGCGACGCGTCCCGCCTCTTCCGCCGTGGTGTGATGCGAAAGGATGCTCCGCTTGAGATCAGGGGCATTCGGCACATTCGCCACGAGCCGATCCACAGCGGACGGGAATAGCGCTTCGTGCACGAGGATGTCGGCGCCTCGTGCGAGCGCAATCAGGTTGTCCGAGTACTTCGTGTCTCCCGAAACCACGATCGACCGGTCGGGCGCATCAAACCGATAGGCGAGCGCCACCGCGAGCGGAGGATGCTGGACGACTGCTGCAGTCACCTTCACGTTGTCGTCCTCGAACACCAGGCCGCCTGCTGCGACGTCGTGCGCATGCACGAGCGGCCGAAGCGAAACGCGCCCTTCATCGCCGGTTCGCGCATCGATGTCGGTCGCGCTCATTTCGAAGAAGAGATCCGTCATGCGCGAGAGCGGCGGCGGTCCCCAGGTATCCACGCGCGTTTGGAGCCCGCCAGTCCACGCTATCAGCAGCAGGTTGCCGTAGTCTGCGTTGTGGTCGGAGTGGTGGTGCGTGAGCAGGACGTGGCGCAGCGTCCGCAGTTGAACGCCCGCAGCGACGAGTTGTCGCGCGACCCCGTCGCCGCAGTCGATCACGTAGGCCGCGCCATTCACGACGATTACCTGTGATGGCGCCGACCTCGACGTTCGCGGGCGAGGTCCGCCCGCGGTGCCAAGGAGGATGAGTCGTGTGGGAGCGGCGCGGGGACGACTCGATGTCCATGCGCGCGCCGTGTGCGTCAGCGCCGTCGCTGTGGCGAGAAATGTTCGACGATCCACCGAAGCCTCCAGACTCAGAGTGCGTTCATGAGCAGTGCACGAACATCCTCGCGCGTCGCCGGCCTTGGGTTCGGATACGGCGTCGCCGTCACTTCGCCTGCGGCCTTGTCGATGTCATCACGATGCAAACCCAAGTCGCCGAGTGTCGCGACCAATCCCAACTCATGATTGAGCGCCGCGAGCCCCGCTGCAACATCGGCCCGACCTATTGCATGGCCCAGTCGATCCATCGCGCCGACCGCGAACGACGCATTGTATGCCACCACGTGCGGAAGCACGCACGCGTGCGTGCGCGCGTGCGGCAGCTTGAATGTTCCGCCAAGCACGTGGCATATCCGATGATGAAGTCCCATCGACGTTGCCTCTAACACGCGACCGGCCAGATGCGCGCCCGTGAGCGCTTGTGTTCGTGCCTCGATGTCCGTCCCAAGCGCGACAACCTTCGGCAGGCTCTCCGCGAGCAATCGCGCGGACTCGGCGGCCAACTCACGCGTCTCGTCGGTGGCATTCGCTGCGTACATGGCTTCGACAGCGTGCGCCATCGCGTTCATGCCGCTGGCGGCGCTGACCGCGGGGGGAAGTCCAATGGTGAGCATTACGTCATAGATCACCAGCGTTGGTTTTGCCGCCGGATTCCTGCCCGTAAGCTTTCCTGCGTCGCTCGTCTCGCCCCAGATGGATGTCATTTCGGAGCCAGAATACGTCGTCGGCACAGCGACGAGCGGAGCACCAGTCGACCTCGAGATTGCCTTGCCGAGTCCGATGGCAGAACCGCCTCCAATGGAGATGCAGACGTCGCCCTGTTCCGCGCCAAAACGCTCGAGTGCGGCCGCGACGGTGCTCACCGGAACATGCTCACGCGCCGCATCGAACACATCGATGAGATAGTCGCCGAGTAGTGCGGCCGGCGCCACCTGTGCGGCGGATCGTCCGCCCGTCGTCACGACGAACGCGCGACAGACACCGAGCTGTTCCAGATGCGTTCGGAGCTCCAACACCGATCCGAACACGACAGTCGTCATGGCGCGGCGAGCACTTCGTCGAGTACGCTTTGCACTTCGGCAATCTCGTCGTCGTTCACGAGATGACCCATTCCCGGATACAAGGTTCGCTTCACGCGAGCACCCAAGCGCTTGAAGACGCCCTCGCTCTCGATGACGCGCTCCTTGGGGATGTGAAAGTCGATGTCGCTGCAACCGAGAAACACCGGAGTGCCGTCGAGCGCAGCGGTGACATCATCCCACGTTGTGCCGGCGGGGCCGATCAAGCCGCCGCTCAACGCCAGCACGCCACCGTACCGTCGCGGATGTCGAATCGAGAATTCCGATGAGAGGCAGGCGCCCTGCGAAAAACCAAGCAGTGCGATCTTGTGCGACGGAACACCGCGTTGAAGGAGACTGGTCACGAGCGCCTCGATCACGCGAAGTGCCGAGCTCAATCCCGGTTCGTTCTGCTCGCGTGGAGCCATGAAGCTGTAGGGATACCACGTGCCGCCAGCAGCGGCAGGAGCGACGAACGCGAACTGAGGACGGTTGATCGCGCTCACCAGCGAGAGAATCGAAGTCGGCGACGCACCTCGGCCGTGCACCATGATGAGGACGGCGGCAGCCGTGTCGAGAGGCGCGCCAGCGTACACGGCGGGCTGATTGTCGTGGGGGCCCATTAGTAGTGAATCGGTGGAAGGGCGTCTTCGATCTCCTTCCGTTTCGACTCTTCCCATGGAGGAAGCTTGAGACCGTGGCCGAGTTGTTCGAGGGGTTCGTCCACTGCGAAGCCAGGGGCCAGGGTAGCGACCTCGAACAGCACGCCGCCAGGCTCACGGAAGTAGATCGACTGAAAGTATGAACGGTCCATCACTGGCGTGACGTCGATGCCTCGGGTGATGAGCGCTTCGCGCAACTGTAGCTGTTCGCGCGCATCGGCGATCGCCATGGCGACGTGATGCACCGTGCCCACGCCGTTCTTCGCGCGCAGGCCGTCGGGCGACTTGAGGATGTCGACCGATTTCCCTGGTCCGACGCCGTTTACCGACACGCGTTGCCGACCGTTCATTTCGTCGGCCACGCCGAAGCCGAACCATTCGCGCATGAACGCGAGCGTTGGTGCGGGATCATCCACCGTCATCGTTACGCTGTGGATGCCGCGAATGGCGGATTCGGCGCCAATGTCAGTGTCGAGCCATGGCGTTCGCATGTCGTCGCCGGTGGCGACGAGTTCGATGTTGAGTCCCGATGGATCAGTGATGACGATCGATTCTTCGCCAAAGCGCGGCGGTGCGTCGGCGACGGTGAATCCGCGACCGCGAAGGCGCGTCTTCCAGCTGTCGAGTGAACCAGTGGGCACGGAGAACGACGTCACCGTCACTTGTCCGGCGCCCTTGATGCCCGTGGGCACATTTCGCGTCTTGTAGGGAAATGTCGTCCAGAGCGAGCCAGGCGTTCCGCGTTCGTCCCCGTAGTAGAAGTGGTACACGCCGCGGTTGTCGAAGTTGACCGTCTTCTTTACAAGTCGAAGACCGATGGCCTCGCGGACGAAGTCGAGATCGGCCTGCGCGTCGTCGACCGTGGCCGTGACGTGATGCAGGCCGAGGATTGGGAAGCTCATGCGAGAGAATGTGACGGGTCCGACGGCGTTGACACGTGGCGCGTGAATCCACGAGACTATGCGGTCCCATACCATGGAGCAAGTGCTGCAACCGATTGAGCGGTTCTACGATAGCGTTGGACGAAATCCCAACGCGGTGGCGATCGCCGGCGGCGGCAGCGGAGATATCACGTACGCCGAGCTTGGCGTTGTCGTCGCTGCACTCGGCGCGGCGCTGCAGGACATCGATCCTGCGCCAGGAAGTCGCGTGAGTATTTGCGCCGGCAACACGACTGACCATTTGCTGGCGCTGCTCGCGACGTACGCTGCGGGAAAGGTGTGGGTGCCGCTGAATCCGCGAAACGCACGTGCCGAGCTCGAGGCGATGACGACGACGACTGGTCCGACGATCATCGTCGCCGATGTTGCGTACGTCGACCGATTCGTGCCGAGTTCTGCGCGGCTGATTGTGGCCGGTGGCGACGCGGGAGCGGGAACAGTGCAGCGTCTGGCGTCTGAATGGGCCGGCAAGAAACCGCGACGGATCGATCGCGACGTCGAAGACGCGCAGATCATCAAGTTCAGTGGAGGCAGCACCGGAGTTCCGAAAGCTGTCGTGCAGTCGCTGCGCTGCGTCAACGCGCAGGCCGACGGCATTCGTGCCTTCTTTGATTTCAGCGCCAGTGATGTCAACCTGATTGTCGCGCCGCTCACGCATGGTGCGTCGTGCTTTGTGTTGCCGATCCTCGAAGTGGGCGGCCGGCATGTGTTGCTCCATGACACGAAGCCAGCGGCGATCGTGTCTGCAATCGCCCAGTTTGGCGTTACGACGATGTATGCGCCGCCGACGCTGCTCTACTCGCTGATTGATTCAGCTGAGGTGCGGCAGCTTGACACACAATCACTTCGGCATGTGATCTACTCGGCCGCGCCCATGCCGCCGCAACGGATTCGCGATTGTCAGCGCGTACTCGGTCCAGTGATCGAGACTGCGTATGGACAGGTCGAGGCGCCGCAGATCATCGCGGCCATGCGCGCCGATGAGTTGATGATCGAGGAAAACCTTGCGTCGGTCGGTCGGCCATCGCCTGTGGTGACGGTGGGTATCATGGGCGGAGACGGCGTGCTCTTAGAGGCTGGCGAGACCGGTGAGATCGTTGTCTCGGGTCCGTTGCTGATGACCGGTTATCTCGACAAGGCTGCCGAAACTGCGCGTACGATCGTTGACGGGTGGCTGCACACGGGCGACCTGGGGACGATCGATGATCGCGGGTATCTGTTCATTCGCGGCCGACTGCGCGAGGTGATCAACACCGGTGGCTTCAAGGTATTTCCGGGCGATGTCGAGGCGTGTTTAGTGCGACATCCGGCCGTGGCGGAATGCGCCGTGTTCGGCGTGGACGACGCCAAGTGGGGCGAGGCGGTCAATGCGGCCGTGGTGCTTCGGGCCGGCCTGACGATTGCGGACGATGAGTTGATTGCGTGGGTTAAGGCTGCGCTGGGGTCGGTGAAGGCACCGAAGCGCGTGTGGATCGTCGAGCGGTTAGAGCGGAACGCGGCGGGAAAGGTGAGTCGCGCCGCAGTACGTGCGTCGCTGAGTTGAGCGGACAACCTTTCGCTCCCATAGCCCCACTCACCGCCACCGAAACAACCGCAACGCCACGGTGAAACTCACCACCAGCCACGCGCCCACGATGGCCAGCGACGGAGCGACCACACTCCACCCAGCGCCCTGCAACATCGTCGCACGCAGCGCATTGATTGTCGCCGTGAGCGGCAACGCCTGAATGAACGGCTGCGCTGCCTTCGGGAAATTATTCGACGAAAAAAACACGCCCGACAACACCCACATCGGCATCATCGTCAGGTTCATCAGCCCCGATACACCTTCCATCGTTCGCGCGCGCGACGCGATCAGCAGACCAATTCCACCAAACGCCAGCGCCGCCGTAAGACACACCACAAAGAGTTGAACAAGCGAGCCGCGCACCGGCACTCCAAACAGCAACGCTGTACTGCCAAGCACCACCGCGATCTCGATGATGAGGAAAAAGAATCGCGAAAACAGGAAACTCGCGAGATAGTGCGACCTCGGCATCGGCGTCGACACCAATCGCTTGAGAAGATTCCTGCGACGCGCCTCGACAATCGCGAAACCCAACCCCCAGATGCCGCCGCCCATGATGTTCATCCCCA
Organism: bacterium; assembly: GCA_039934235.1. Taxonomy (GTDB): domain Bacteria; phylum Gemmatimonadota; class Gemmatimonadetes; order Gemmatimonadales; family Gemmatimonadaceae; genus AG11. The sequence continues at coordinate 7,480 of JBDTMO010000020.1, forward strand.
ACAGGCCGGGAACGACAAAATCGATGTAACGGGAGCCCTTCTCCTGGACCTTGCGCTCGCTCACGGCTAAGGGATCGCTACGGCCGGCAGCACGCTGCAGCGCATCATCAGCAAGAAAGCGCGCGGATCGTCCCTCGGGGCGCGTGTCGTCGAACCGATACTCGATGCCGCCTCCAGCACGGGGCGCAGCAACGAGAGCGACCTCTCCCGTTCGTAGTGAACGCGCCGCTGCCGAGTCGTCCATCGTCTGGACCTTCAGCCCAGCCGCATGCGCGAGATGCGCCGCCAGCGAATCGCCCGACGGCGTACCAGTCACCACGCCAACGGCGACCACGTCCGCGGGCTTGTTCCTGAACGCGATGCCCAATCCAAGCGCGAGAATGATGGGAAAGGCAAACGTCCAGAACACCGCCTCGGGTTCGCGCAGGAATTCGCGAAAGCGCACCAGTGTCAGCTGCGCAAGCGACGTATCGCGCCATGACCTTGGCGGATTGGTCGCGTCATGCATCATTGGCTCATCCTTGGAATCACGCATCGCGAAGTTGCCGCCCGGTGAGGGACACGAACACATCCTCGAGCGTCGCGGAGTGCGTCGCGAGTTCGCCGAGCGCCAGGTTTCGCGCGCGCAACTCAGCGAGCAACGCGGGCACCGCCCGCGCCAGCTCGCTGACCTCGAGCGTCCAGCGCCCATCGTGCTCCCTCACGGACGTCACGCCGTCGAGCGCCTTCAGTACCTGCACATCGAGTGCGCCAACTGGTGCATCCGGCGCTGTGAACTCGACGACATGCTCCGCGCCAAGCGACGCGATCAACTCGCGCGGGGATCCAAGTGCGATGACCTTCCCATGATCCACGATCGCGACTCGATCGCACAGGCGCTCGGCCTCATCCATGTAGTGCGTCGTCAGCACGATGCTGCGGCCGCTCGCCCTCAGCTCGATAATGAGGTCCCACAACTGTCGCCGCGACTGCGGGTCGAGGCCGGTGGTAGGCTCGTCGAGGAAGAGCAATTCGGGATCACCAACGATCGCGCACGCAAGAGCGAGACGTTGCTTCTGCCCTCCAGAAAGCTTCCCGACGCGCGACGTGCGCTTCTCGCCAAGCTGCACGACGTCAATGACCTCGTTGATATTGCGGCCTCGGGAATAGAAGCTGCGAAATAGCGCAACGGTTTCGTCGACAGTGAGCTTTTCTGCGAGCTGCGTTTCCTGAAGCTGGATCCCGAGCCGCTCGCGCAGGTCGCGCTCGTCGGTGTCCCAACGCTTGCCGAGCACCTCGACGACGCCCGCATCGGGGTCCGTGAGGCCCTCGCAGATCTCGATGGTCGTTGTCTTGCCGGCGCCATTTGGGCCAAGCAGGCCGAAGCACTCACCGGCCCCGACCGTGAGATCGAGTCCATCGACAGCCACCACGTCGCCGTACGATTTGCGTAGGCCAGTTACGCGGAGAGCAGGTGCGGGTGATGTCATAGAATTCCGTTCTGGGCGAAGCAAGGAAACTGCACGACGCGCAATCTACCGGGAACTCCTTGGACTTTCTCCCCGGTAGGCCGATACTCATGAATGACCCGGGTGTGCCGGGCTTTTCCTCGTGAACCAGATCTTGCCCAATGAGCGACACGATGTCGCCCAATACTGACGCCGCGGCGCCGCGACGAGTCCATCCGACGGTTCGGCTGGGTTACCTCGTGCGCATCAGCACATACCCGTTCTTCTTCGTTCTCTTCGGCGTGCATCTCTGGCCGAGGGGCGTGCCGGTATGGTTCTGGGTGCTGTTCACGTGGCATCTGTGGATTTGGCCGCACGTGGCGCGTGCCATCGCGCTGCGCAGTCGAGACAGCAAGAAAGCCGAGTTGCGCAATCTCCTGGTCGACGCGGTATTCATCGGCTTTCTTGTTCCCATCACGGGCTACAGTCTCTGGCCCAACGCCGCCTCGTTCCTGGGCATTCATCCCGGCAACATCAGTGTCGGAGGCCCGAAGTTCGCCGCGAAAGGACTGCTTGCCTATCTCGTGGGCGTGGGGATCACGGCCTTCTTCGTTGGCTTCCATCCCGAGTTTCTCGGTGCGTCGCTCTTCACACAGACGCTGAGCATGTTCGTGGTGGCCGCGTACGTCTCCATTTTTTCCTACCTCACCTACGCGCGACAACAGAGCGTCGTGCGTAACGCGCGCATGATCCAGGCGCAACACGCCGAGATTGAACAACAGGGTCGCCTGCTCAAAGTCCGCGCGGGCGAACTCGAACTGGCGCTCGAAGCCGCCGAGTCAGCGAACGACGCCAAGAGCAACTTTCTCGCGAATATGAGTCACGAGTTGAGAACACCGCTCAACTCGATCATCGGCTTTGCGAACATCCTGCTGCGCAATACGACGCTCAACCTGCGCGACCAGGACCTCACCTACCTCGGTCGCATCAGCGCGAACGGCTCACATCTGCTCAAGCTGATCAATGGCGTGCTCGACCTGTCGAAAATCGACGCGCGCCAGCTGCAGCTCGACATCACGACGGTCGACGTCGCCGCCCTCATTCGCGAGACCCTCGAGGAGATGGAACCGCAGGCCGAGGCGCGCGAGGTGGAGTTCGTCGCCGACCTCCCTCAACTCCGACTCCTTCGCACCGACAGGTCTCGGCTCAAGCAGATCGTCATCAACCTGGTGAGCAACGCGGTGAAGTTCACGCACCGGGGAACGGTGACGGTGCGCATGATCGCGAACGAACACACGGGTCTTCCGGCGTGCCTCGAGGTGAGCGACACCGGAATCGGCATCGCGCCGGACCGCATTGAAGCGGTGTTCGACGCATTCCAGCAGGAGGACCAGACGACGTCCCGGCAGTACGGCGGAACGGGGCTGGGCCTGACGATCACCCGCTCCCTCGCGCACCTGATGGGTTGGGAGATCGCGGTGCGCAGCGAGGTAGGGGTTGGGTCGACGTTTACGGTGGTGCTGGACCCCTTGGGGGGATGACAGCTAGAAAGGCGCCCCATCGAACCAATCGCGCGCGCTCGACAGGAATGCGCTCGTCGTCTCGACGTCGTGGCGCTGAAGCGACTCACGAAACACGCGGAGATGCGACTCCATTGCGCTAAGGGCTGTCGAGAGGGCGACGCCGTTATCCTCGACGATCGACATCCAGAGCGACGGCAACCCACCGGCAAGCCGGGTCATGTCGCGGCCTCCAGGACCGAGCGCGGAGCGCTGAATTCCCACGTCGCGTAGCGTGAGCGCAAGCGCGGTGGATAACACGTGCGGAAGATGACTCCGCCACGCCATCTGCTCATCATGTGTCGCCGCATCGAGCAGTTCGACGCCCGCGCGCAAGCCACGCCAGAACCCCTCGGCCAGCAGCAGCGCATCTGCTTCCGTTGTCGGCGTGGCGCAGAGAAAGACGCGTGCCTCGTCGAACAACGTTGCGCGCGACGCTCGCCATCCCGAGCGATGACTACCCGTAAGCGGATGCGCGCCCACATATCGCGAGCCAAGCCCCGCCAATTCCGCTGCATCGACGATGCTCTTCTTCGTGCTGCCCACGTCCATAATGAGACGCGTCGCGCCAAGGAGCGGCGCGACGCGTGGAAGAATGGCAATCGTTGCATCGACTGGAAGCGCAAACACGACGACATCAGCGGCTTCGATTCCGGCGAGGTGTGCACCAAGTCGCTGGTGCACAATCCCTTCGCCTTCCGCCGCATCCAGCGAGTCCGGCGCGCTGTCGTACCCCAAAACCTTCACGTCACGCTCGGCCAATGCGCGGGCGAGCGACCCGCCGATCAGACCGAGCCCTACAATCGCGACACGCTCGATGGGAATCATGTCGTCTCTTCTTGCGCGCGTCGCGACAAGCCAACGACATGCCAGAACAATTCCCGCACTGCCTCGACCGGCAAGTCGTGCTCGCGTGCCGTCACCACTGCGCGACGAATGACTTCTGCTTCGCGTTGCGGATCGAGAATCGGCAGGCCCGCCGCACGCTTGATCGTCGCCGTCTTCCGGCCAAGCGTCACGCGTTCAGCCAACAGCGCGACGAGCTTTCGGTCGACTTCTTCTATCTGCGCGCGGCACGCTGCGAGCTCGACGAGCGGATCATTGTCCGTCATGCCACGGCAGCGCTGGTAAACTCGAGCGCCTCGTCGGTGAAGGCATGGGGTGTAAAAGACCGCTCCGCGGCCTCGGCAAACGCGGGCACCCGCTGCATGAGTCGCGCGAATGCGGCGAAGTCGAGCGACTGGTCGCCGTCGGACAGCGCGTTCTCGGGATTGGGATGGACTTCGATGATCAAGCCATCTGCGCCCGCTGCAATCGCCGCGAACGCCAGCGGTGCGACGAGCGCTGCGTCTCCGCCAGCGTGACTCGGATCGACAATGACGGGCAGGTGTGTCTCGCGCTGCAAGACAGGAATTGCCGAGACGTCGAGCGTGTTGCGGGTTGCGCGCTCGAAGGTGCGAATGCCGCGCTCGCAGAGCACCACCTGGTTATTGCCGTGCGCCATGATGTACTCGGCCGACATCAGCAGTTCGTTGATTGTGCCCGAGAGTCCGCGCTTGAGTAACACGGGGCGCTGCACGCGGCCAAGTTCGGCGAGGAGTGCATAGTTCTGCATGTTGCGCGCGCCAACCTGCAGCATGTCGGCGTGTTCGGCGACGAGATCGACGTCACGCGTGTCGAGCACTTCCGTCACCACGGGCAGGCCGTGTTCCTTCCGCGTGGCGACGAGGAGTTGCAGCGCCTCCTTGCCGAGCCCCTGGAATGAGTACGGCGATGAGCGAGGCTTGAAGGCGCCGCCGCGCAGGATCGTCGCGCCGGCGTGTTTCACGGCAGCGGCGGTGTCGTTGAGCATCGTGCTGTTTTCGACCGAGCAGGGTCCGGCGATGATGGTGAGCTCGTTTCCGCCGATCACCGCGTTCGCACCGACACGAACGACGGTTCGGTTCACGACGAATTCGCGTGAGGCGAGCTTGTACGGCTTGAGGATGGGGAGCACGGACTCCACGCCCGGAATGGAGCGGAGCGGGAGTTCCATGAGCCGAGTCTCGTCGCCGATGCAGCCGATGATGGTTCGGTGCTCGCCGCGCGAGAGATGCGTATGGAGTCCGGCGGCTTCGATCCGCTCGCGCAGATGATCGAGCTCGTCGTCGGTGATGTCAGGGCGTGTGATGATGATCATGGCGAGGGGCTCGACTGAAGAGGGGTACGTGGGTCATGCACAACAAAAAGGCCCGTGAAGTTTTCACGGGCCGGCGGGTGTCGTACGCGAGGAGCTTGGCTCCGTCAGTCGCGCGTACGTCTCCAGCCACGGCCCGTTACGGGAAAGCCGTAGTAATAAAAGGAGACAAAATAAAAGCGCGTGCTGGGTGCCATGGCCTCACGATAGGGGGGCGGCGCGCATTCGTCAAGCGTGCGTTAGCACTTGTGCGTTAGCACTCGGCAAAATTCGCGGGCTGACGCGCGCCTCTGGCTTGCGGCATGTTTCGCCCATGGATACTACACATCGCATTGCCCTCGCCGCCGCAGCCGTGGCGACGCTCGCGTTGCCCGCGCATGGGCAGGCACGCGTCCGCGCACGCGACCTCGGCGTTGCGCCCGGCATCTTCACGCCTGGCGCGAACAACGCCATCACGGACGTCGCCGGCGTAAAGGTTGGTCATGCAACCATCATCAGTGGCGACTCCATTCACACGGGTGTCACGGCAATCCTGCCGCATGGTGGGAACCTCTTTCTCGATCGCGTGCCGGCCGCCGTACATGTCGGTAATGCGTTCGGAAAGCTCGTCGGTTCGACGCAAGTGAAGGAACTTGGCGAACTCGAAACGCCCATCCTGCTCACGTGCACGCTCTGCGTGTGGCGCGCCGCCGATGCGCTGGTGGCCGAGTTGCTGGCGCAGCCTGGAATGGAGCGCGTGGCGTCGATCAATCCGGTTGTCGGCGAGACGAATGACGGCGGGCTCAACGCGATCCGCAATCGTCCTGTGACCGCGAGCGATGTGCACTCGGCGCTGGCGTCGGCGTCTGGTGGTGCGGTGGCGGAAGGGAGTGTGGGCGCCGGTGCGGGGACGATTGCGTTCGAGTGGAAGGGCGGCATCGGAACGTCGTCGCGCGTGTTGCCGCGCACACTGGGCGGATGGACTGTGGGCGTGCTGGTGCAAACGAATTTCGGTGGCGTGCTGCAAGTGCTCGGCGCGCCGGTTGGTCGCGAGCTCGGCAAGTATTCGTTCAAGGATGCGCTCGATCGCGAGCGCGGCGATGGGTCCGTGATGATCGTCGTCGCCACCGATGCGCCGATTTCTTCGCGCAACCTGGAGCGGCTGGCCGCGCGCGCGATCATGGGTCTTGCTCGCACGGGCTCGAGCGCTTCCAACGGGTCAGGGGACTTCGTCATCGCGTTTTCGACGGCGCAAGGCGTTCGTCGCGTGCCGGCGAATATGGTGCGGCCCGACAGCATTCATCGATTGCTCGCTACCGCGGAGCTCACGAACGACGACATGTCTCCGTTGTTCCAGGGCGTCGTGGAAGCAACCGAGGAGGCGATCTATAACTCGCTCTTCATGGCGACGAGCGTGACGCAGCGTGGCCGGACGATGGCGGCAATTCCGCTGGAACGCGTGCGGGAAATTCTCGCACGGTACAACGTTGGGAAGCGGTAAGGCGGCACAAAGGCGAGTTGCGCGGGTAGGCGGGTGACACTCCCGAGGCCATGCGACCAAATTCGCTCATCGTCCAAAAATATCTAACGCGCGCGGGGCTGTTGTGGGTTGGCGCGCGGTTGCTCGTGAGCGCTGCCATCGCGCTTGGCGGTGAGGATCCCACGCGCACGACATTCGTCCCAACGATGATGATCGTGATTGGATCATTCGCGCTATGCGTTGCAGACGTGTACCGTCGTCACGAACGAGCGTTGCTCGAGAATCTTGCGGTGTCGCGTATGGCGCTCGTCGCGATGTTTGCGAGTCCTGCACTGCTTGGAGAGTTGGGTATCGCGCTGATTGCGAATGGGTGGCGACCGTGACGGTCCAAGAGGTGGCGTATGGCAGTACTGCAATACTGGCTGCGGCGGTGCCATCCGGCACAAGCAAGCGCTTCACGCTGGCGTGATGACACTCCTCGTTGCGGACTGCGTTTCAAAATCATTCGACGGCCGACGCATTCTCTCTGCGGGCTCCCTCCGCGCTGTGCCCGGAGAACTGCGCGTATTGCTCGGCCGTAACGGCGTCGGCAAGTCGACGCTGGTGAAGATCGCCGCGGGATGGGTTCAGCCAGATTCCGGTTCCGTCCACTTCGCCGGCACCAGCTATTTATGTGCGCGGCTCCCGCACCTGGCGGCGCGCGGGCTGTTCTATCTGCCAGACCACGATCTGTTCTCGAGCGCGTTCACCGTGCGCACGCAACTCGAGATGATTCGGCGCCAGTTCAACGGTGGCGATGTCGATGTCGCCGCTGATGAGGTGGGGCTGGGCGTAAAGATCGACATGCGTCCCCACGACCTGTCGGGTGGCGAACGACGACGTGCGGAGATTGCGGCGATCCTCGTGCGCCGGCCACGGTGTATCCTGGCGGATGAGCCGTATCGCGGCATCGCGCCGAAAGACGCGGAAGACATGACGCGCATTTTACGCGAACTCGTGCACGCGGGAGTGGCCGTGGTGGTCACTGGCCACGAGGTGCCAACGTTACTTGCCGCCGCGGATCATGTCACATGGTGCACTGCCGGCACGACATACGAACTGGGGTCGCCGGAAATGGCACTGCGGCACCACTCTTTCCGAACTGATTACCTCGGTCAGTCGCGATAGCTACCTCGACGGGCAGGTCGTGCGCGCGTACGGAAATGGAATGCGGCGCATTGCCCCGTTGCGCGTGCCTTCAATGAATGCGAGCAGCGAGTCAGCTCCGCGGCGCACGTAACCAACGCGTTGGGGAAAGTCGTGCTCCGGTAACTCGAACACAACGCTGTCTCCCGTGACGACGATCGCCGAAAACGTCGCAGGCGCCTGCCCGCTCGGCGTGGCCTGGTACACGAGTCGCCCTCCCTGCATACGGATGAGCGTGGCTTCATGCTCGACGAGCGAATCCCGCGCGATGGTGCGACCCATGCCGAGCATCGTTCCGCCACGGGGCGGCATCCAGTACTCTTCCACGGTGCGCGACGTTGCGCGTTGCTCCCAGCACCCCGCAAGCCATCCCAGGCGCTCGACGCCCTGCGCGCCAACAGACCGCGCGCCGAGAACGTAGAGCGCCAGTGAGATGAACAGCACTCTTGTCGCCTGCAGTCGTAGCATCGGTCCCTCTCCGCGTTCGGTAGTGCCCACCACGTCACGAGCTTCCAATATGCGTGTTCGTTCAGTCGCTGTCGCCTGCGCAGTTATCCTGCTGCCCACGTTCGCGGGCGCACAATCGCGCACCGTTCCCACTCCGGCGTCCGTCATTGGCTTCGAGCCAGGGGCTGATCGCAAGCTGCCAGAGTGGCAACAGGTCGTCGCCTATTTCAAGGCGCTCGATGCGGCGTCGCCCCGTGTGCAGCTTCGCGTCCTTGGCAAGACGACACTCGGCCGCCCGTTTATCGCGGCGTTCATTTCCGATTCGGCGACGCTCGCCAATCTCCCCAAGGTTCACGACGCGCAGCGCAAGCTCGCAGACCCACGCCTGGCGACGGCGCCGGAGCGCGCCGCGCTCGAGCGCGATGGCAAGGTCATCGTGCTCGTGACGTCGAGCATTCACTCCACCGAGGTCGGCGGCATTCTGACGCCACTCACGCTGGCGTACAAGCTCGCGACGGCGGAAGACGAGGAAGCGCGGGCGATCCGCAAGAATACCGTCGTCATCATGGTGCCGTCGCTCAACCCCGATGGCGTCGACATCGTCGGCAACTGGTATAAGAGCTCGCTCGGCACGGCGTGGGAAGGCAGCCAGCCGCCGACACTCTATCACTATTACACGGGCCACGACAACAATCGCGACTGGTATGCGTTCACGCAGGTCGAGACGCAGATGGTCATCGACTCGCTTTACAGCCAGTGGCATCCGCAGATCGTCAACGACATCCATCAGCAGGGCGCCAATGGAACGCGCATCTTCATTCCGCCTTACATGGATCCGATCGAACCCAACATCGACCCGATCATCACTGCTGGCGTAGCGCAGATGGGCAAGTCGATGACGTGGCGGCTCACCATGCAGGGCCTGGTTGGCGTGGCGAACAACACGTCGTACGACGGATGGACGCCGGCGCGCGCATATCAGCACTATCACGGTGCGATCCGCATTCTCACCGAGACGGCGAGTGCGTCGCTCGCGTCGCCCATCAATGTGCCCTTCGAGTCCCTGCGGCCAGGCTACAACGTCGATCCCAAGGTGGCAGGTGTCGACTTCCTCACGCGCTGGCAGGGCGGCGCGTGGACGATTGGCGACATCGTGAAGTACCAGTTGGCAGCGTCGTGGGCGCTACTCGCGCAGGCGGCCGACGATCGCGCCCTTTGGCTCTCGAGCTACAGTGCGGTTCAACGCCATTCGGTCCAGGGCAAGGCCGCCATCGGTCGCAGCGACTGGCCCGCGACACTCGTGATTCCGGCGCAACCCGCGCGCGACACGGCCGTGAACTTTGCGCTCCGGATCCTGCAGCGCGGTCAGGTTGAAGTTCGGAAGACGTCAGCGGCCTTTTCGGCGGGCGGCCGCACATTCCCATCCGGCAGCTACGTGATCTCCACCGCGCAGCCATACGGTGGTTTTGCCAAAACGCTCCTCGAGAACCAGCACTATCCGGACTTGCACGAGTATCCTGGTGGCCCTCCAAAACGCCCGTACGATGTTGTCGCGCATACGCTGCCGCTGCTGTTCGGCTTTGATGTTGTCTCGCTGCCTGACGCCGTCACCGTCGAAGCGACACTGCTCGCGCCCGTCAGCGCGACGCCGTGGGTTGCGACCGGCTTGTCCAACAGCAAGGGGAGGCGCATCGCGATCTTCGCCAATGCATCGCCGTCGATGGACGAAGGGTGGACGCGATGGGTGTTTGATCAATACAAGATTCCCTTCACGACCATCTCGGCAAAGGATATCCGCGCTGGCAACCTCGGCACGCGGTTCGATGCGATCATCATTCCGGATCAGCAGGCGCGTGCGATTGCGAATGGTCCTGGTGGCGCGTACCCCGACTCACTCAAGGGCGGAGTCGGCGAACCCGGCGCCGCAGCGCTCGGCGCATTCGTCGATGGCGGCGGCACCGTTGTCGCCTTCAATGAAGCGAGCAACTACGCCATCGAGGCGCTGGCGCTTCCCGTGAAGAATGTGCTCGGCGGCGTGAGCAATAGTGACTTCTACGCGCCGGGTTCGCTGCTGAAGGTCGAGTTCGATCACGCCAATGCGTTGACGTCGGGTCTTTCGTCGCCGGAGTCCGCCGTGTGGTTCGAGGGTTCGCCGGCTTTCGACATCACTGATGCAACGCGCGCGACTGCCGTTGCTCGTTATCCCGCGAGTGGCAATCCGTTGCTGTCCGGCTGGCTGCTCGGCGCACCGAAGCTCGCGGGTAAGGCCGCGATGGTGGATGTCCGGCGCGGCAAGGGACACGTGGTGCTATTCGGGTTCAGGCCGCAGTACCGCGCGCAAACCATGGCGACGTATCCGCTGTTGTGGAACGCGTTGCTTGGCCGGCCGGTTCCGTAAGAGCGGTGAGCGCAACGCACTGTCATCCCGCACGAGCGACCGCTCGTGTCGGGATCCACTGTACGTCGCGCGTGGCCGGCTCCTAGTGCAGCGATGGGAGATCCCGACACTTGCTTCGCTCGCGCGGGATGACAGGACGGAGATGTTGAGCCGACCAGTTGAAACCACGGAGCTCGTAGTGAAGATCACGCATCCCACAACACTCTGGTGTTTCATGCTCGCTGCTCTCTCCGCGTGCGGTGCAAACCCTGCACCCCAGAACGCGACCGCGACCGCACTACCATCGCCATCGTTTGTGGGTTCATACGTTCCGCTTAAGAGAGAGGCGTTTCAGCGAATCGTGAATGGAGAGAACGTCGACCTGTTCACGATCGCGAATAGCAAAGGCATGTTCGTCAGGATCACGAACCTGGGCGCGAAGATCGAACAGAT